>JAISKC010000076.1 GCA_031261345.1 Eubacteriales Family XIII. Incertae Sedis bacterium
ATAAAGGTGAGATCCCCGGCGTTAGAAAAGCAAGTTGGTAAGGAGGATAATGCAATGACAATGACAGATCCCATTGCGGATATGCTCACTAGGATAAGAAACGCAAACACCGCCGGTCATACGTCGGTAGATGTGCCCGCATCCAAGATGAAGAAATCCATCGCGGCTATCCTCGAGAGTGAAGGCTACATTAACGGCTATGAAGTTATCGAAGATGACAAGCAGGGCGTGCTGAAGATTCAGATGAAGTATGCACCGAACAAGCAGAAGGTCATCAGCGGTATCAAGAAAATATCAAAGCCGGGTTACAAAGTATACGTTAAAGCAGAGGATGTTCCAAAGGTTCTCGGCGGACTTGGAATCGCTATCGTCTCCACTTCAAAGGGAGTCATAAGCGACAAGGAAGCGAGGCAACAGGGCATCGGTGGCGAAGTAGTTTGCTACGTCTGGTAGGAGGAATAGAAAATGTCTAGAATAGGAAAAGCTCCTGTTACAGTTCCTGCCGGTGTTGAGATCAAAATCAGCGATGACAATGTCGTTACTGTCAAGGGTCCAAAAGGCGAACTCTCACAGAAGATATCAGAAAAAATCACGGTCAAGCAGGAAGGTGATGTCGTGAACGTCACAAGGGACGATGACCAGAAGGACAGCAGATCGCTTCACGGTCTTTCGAGATCGCTCATAAACAACATGGTCACAGGCGTGGCAACAGGTTTTGAGAAGAAGCTTGAAATCGTCGGTGTCGGTTACAAGGCAGACAAGCAGGGCAAAAAACTCGTGCTCAACCTTGGTTACTCACATCCGGTCGAGCTTGAAGATCCCGATGGCATTACTACGGAGACACCTAGTGCCACCGAAATAGTCATCAAGGGCATCGACAAGGCCATCGTGGGCAACTACGCGGCTATCATCAGGGCTTGGAGACCGCCGGAACCCTACAAGGGCAAGGGCGTGAAATACGCAGGCGAACATATCCGTCGTAAAGAAGGTAAAGCCGGAGTCAAGGGCGAATAGAAAGGAGTATAAGAGATGGCAAAACTTAGCAGAAACGATAAAAGACTCGCTAGACATTCAAGAGTCAGAAAAAATCTTAACGGTACTCCCGGAAAGCCTCGGTTGTGCGTATACAGAAGCATCAAGAATATTTCCGTGCAGGTTATTGATGACACCACGGGAAATACAATTACCTCCGCGTCATCACTGGACAAGGACATCAAAGCTGCTCAGGCCTATGGTGGCAACAAGGACGCTGCGAAGCTCGTAGGCGAATCCGTTGCGAAGAAGGCCATAGAAAAGGGTATCAGCGAGGTGGCATTTGACAGAGGCGGCTTCCTTTATCATGGAAGAGTCAAGGAATTGGCAGACGGCGCTAGAGAAGCCGGTCTGAAGTTTTAAACGGAGGAAAGATGCATGCAGCAGAATAATAACAATAGAAACGAAGAGACTGAATTAAAAGACTCGATCGTAAACATTAGAAGAGTTGCCAAGACCGTTAAGGGCGGACGTAACATGAGATTCTCCGTCACGGTTGTTGTCGGCGATGAAAATGGCAAGGTCGGCGTCGGTCTCGGAAAGGCAAGAGAAATTCCCGAAGCCGTTCGCAAGGCGAAGGAAGATGCCAAGAAGAAGATGATCACCGTGCCTATCGTCGGAACTACAATTCCTCACAGGCAGCTCGGCATCTTCGGAGCGGGCAGAGTGCTTCTCATGCCTGGTTCGGAAGGAACGGGCGTCATCGCGGGCTCTTCCGTGAGAACGGTTCTCGAACTTGCAGGCGTTAAGGACATCAGAGCAAAGTCGATCGGTTCAAACAATGCCGGCAATATGGCTTATGCGACAATCGAGGGGCTCAAGGCTCTTAGGACGGCTGAACAGGTCAGCAAACTTCGCGGCAAGACCGTCGAAGAAATATTAGGATAGGAGGGACATGATGGCTAAGATAAAAATCACTCTGACAAAGAGCACCATCGGCGCGAACCCCGCACAGCGTAGGGTAGTGCAGGCATTAGGTCTCAGAAAATTGCATCACAGCGTGGAGCTTGAAGACAATGCTGCCACAAGAGGACAGATCAAGAAGGTGTCCCATCTGCTTACTGTCAGCGAGGCGTAAGTGGAAGGGCAACCATCCCGTCAGCTACGCTGACACCCCTCCATTGAGGGGAATTAGGTAATGCGAGTCTTGTTGCTGATACATTCTCAGCGATTTGGGCGAATAGCAAAGGAGAAAATGAATGAGATTACATGAACTAAAAGCAGCGCCGGGTAGCACCAAAGCCCCCAAACGCAAGGGTAGAGGTACGGCAACCGGACAGGGTAAGACGGCCGGCCGCGGTATGAACGGACAGAATTCCAGAAGCGGCGGCGGAGTCAGACTCGGTTTCGAAGGCGGACAGATGCCTCTCTACAGAAGAATTCCTAAGAGGGGATTCACAAACATCTGGAGAGTAGAGGCGGAAATCGTCAATCTTCAGGACCTCAATGTCTTTGATGCAGACACGGAAATCACCGCGGAGCTTCTCAAGGAGAAGGGCATCATCAAAAAGACAAACACTGGCCTCAAGGTTCTCGGCGACGGAAATCTCGAGAAGGCACTCATTATCAAAGCGAACAAATTCAGCAAGTCAGCCATTGAGAAAATCTTAGCGGCCGGCGGTAAGTATGAGGTAATCTAATATGGGCATGCTTAATACGCTGGGCAGAGCTTGGAAGGTTCCCGACATAAGAAAGAAGATGATATTCACTCTTCTTATGCTCGTGGTATTCCGGCTCGGTGCAAACATACCTGTGCCGGGTATGGACAGAACGGTATTGGATCAGGCTTTCAACGGACAGGGGCTCTTCGAGCTCTTCAACCTCTTCTCGGGAGGAGCGTTCCAGAATTTCACAATATTTGCTTTGAGCATCACGCCCTACATTACGGCATCTATCATCTTGAACCTGCTGACGATAGCCATTCCCGCGTTGGAAAGACTTTCAAAAGAAGGGACGGAAGGTAGAAAGAAAATTGCACAGATAACAAGGTATCTGACAGTCATTCTTGCATTCCTGCAAGCAATCGGGCTGTCTGTTGGTCTGTTTAGGGACGCTCTCATCAAGGACGATTTCTTCTCAGTCGCAATCATCGTCATCACGTTGTCTGCCGGTACCGCATTCCTTATGTGGCTCGGTGAGCAGATCAATGAATACGGCGTTGGAAACGGTATCTCGTTCATCATCTTTGCAGGTATCATCTGCCGAGCACCTGGAGCTATCAGTGGAGCACTGACGAGCTACAGCGCAGGCACGGTCAGCATCATCTCGCTCATACTCTTCTCACTTTTCGCTCTCGTGGTCATCGTTGGCACCGTCACAGTGCAAAACGGTCAGAGAAGAATTCCCGTGCAGTATGCGAAGAGAGTTGTAGGCAGAAAAATGTACGGCGGGCAGAACACGCACATTCCGCTAAAGGTCAATCAGGCAGGCGTCATTCCTATCATCTTCGGCCTTTCGCTTTTGCAGTTCCCGCTCACCATTACTTATTTCCTGAAAGACGGAAACGGCTTCTCCAACTTCATGGAAAAATGGCTATCTCCCACAGCCTCACCAGGCGTGTGGATTTACGTTGCACTATACGTCATACTCATCTTCTTCTTCACGTATTTCTATACGGCAATCACGTTCAATGTCGTTGAAGTTGCGGAGAATATGAGGGCAAACGGCGGGTTCGTTCCTGGTATCAGGCCTGGCAGACCTACCATCGAGTATTTGAACAACGTCATGACGAGAGTTACTTTCGTCGGTGCTGTGTTCCTCGCGGTAATAGCGGCATTGCCTTATCTACTGCAACAGCTCACGGCCTTGCAGATTGGATTCGGAGGTACGTCCCTGCTCATTGTAGTCGGCGTTGCCTTGGATACGATGAAACAAATTGAAAACCAAATGGTCATGCGTAATTATAGGGGGTTCTTATAAAATGAGCAGAATCATGTTACTCGGAGCTCCGGGCTCAGGAAAAGGTACACAGGGTGAGAGAATCACAGAGAAGTACGGAATTCCGTCGATCTCTACCGGAGACATATTCAGAAAAAACCTCAAGGAGGGCACGCCGCTCGGACTCAAGGCAAAGACTTACATGGATGCGGGCGAGCTCGTCCCCGATGAACTCGTAGTCGATCTCGTAGTCGATAGGCTGTCGGCGGACGACGTCAAAGATGGATATATCCTCGACGGTTTTCCAAGGACGATTGTTCAGGCAGAGGCTTTTGATAAACTTCTGAAGGAGAGATCTGAAGCCTTAGACAAGGTTATCTATATCGAGGTGCCTAAGGATGTTCTCATCGATAGGATTTCCGGCAGAAGGGTTTGCCAAGCTTGCGGCAAGACGTTCCACATCATGGGATTTCCACCGAAGCAGGAAGGCATCTGCGATGTCTGCGGCGGCGAACTCATTCAGAGGGCGGACGACAATGAAGCGACGGCTGAAAACAGAATAGATGTGTACAATTCTCAGACCGCGCCCCTTGTGGATTACTACAAGGATTCGGGTCTTCTCGTCACCTTTGACGGGACGATTGGCGCAGATGTTCTCTTCGACAAAATTGTCAGTGTCCTTGGATAGGTTCACATGATTCGTATCAAATCAGACGATGAAGTAGAACTTATGCAGGTGTCCGGCAAGGTAACAGGAGCAATCCTGCACGACCTCGCGGATTTCATCAAACCGGGAATAAGCACACTGGATGTAGACAGGTTTGTAAACGACCGCATAGAGGCGGCGGGAATGATACCGACATTTCTGGGATATGGCGGATTTCCGGGGAGTGCTTGTGTATCGGTCAATGACGAGCTCGTTCATGGTTTGCCGAGTGCTGAGCGGATTCTCACCGAAGGCGACATAGTCTCGGTGGATATAGGCGCGACACATCAAGGCTGGGTGAGCGACGCGGCGAGGACATACCCCGTCGGCAAAATCAGCGAGAATGCTGAGAAGATAATCAAAGTTTGCCGTGAGACCTTTTTTGAAGCACTGAAGGTATGCAGGATTGGCAATCATCTGTCGGACATCGGACATGCTGTCCAGACGATGGCAGAGGCGGAAGGCTTTTCGGTAGTGCTTGAATATGTCGGACACGGTATCGGCAGGGATATGCACGAAGACCCGCAGGTCAAGAACTACGGCGATCCAGGCAAAGGACCGGTGCTGATGAAGGGCATGGCACTCGCGATAGAGCCGATGATAAACGAAGGTTCAGCGGCGGTCAAAACGCTTCCGGACGAATGGACTGTGGCTACGACAGACGGAAAGCTGTCAGCCCATTACGAAAACACAATAATTGTTACGGATGGCGATCCGCTTGTGATTACTTTGGACGAGAGAGATAGGTAGGTAAGAAGCGTATGGCGAAAAAAGACGTTATTGAAGTGATGGGAAAAGTTGTTGAATCACAGCCAAATGCGATGTTCATCGTTGAACTCGAGAATGGCCATCAGGTTCAGGCTCATATCTCAGGAAAGATTCGAATGAATTTCATCAGAATACTTCCGGGAGATACGGTGAAGCTCGAACTCTCACCATATGATTTGACTAAGGGCCGCATTACTTGGAGAGATAAATAATAGACAAATACGAGTAAATTATGGTATTATAATTGTTCGTGATTAGGAGGAGTACAAAATGAAAGTAAGATCATCGGTGAAACCAATTTGCGAGAAATGCAAAATCATCAAGAGAAATGGCAAGGTAATGGTTATCTGTGAAAATCCGAAGCACAAGCAGGTGCAGGGATAACGCAGGAATTTTGCTGAGTGGCAACGACGGAGCCAATCAGCAAAAGGACAAGTTATTGACCGCGAGTATGGGAGCGGCTGTGTGTTCACGTCGTGAGACGCTGATACTGCCTGTATAAAACGGTTATTATAGTAGTAAAGTAAAGGAGCACATATATATGGCACGTATAGCAGGCGTAGACCTACCACGCGATAAGCGTATAGAAATTGGTCTGACTTACATCTACGGTATTGGCAGAACCTCTGCCACAGAGATACTTGAGAAGGCGGGAATTGATCCCAATATCAGAGTCAAGGATCTTTCTGAAGATGATGCCGGTAAAATCAGAAAAATTATCGAGTCTGATTACAACGTCGAAGGCGACCTGAGAAGAGAAGTAGGCCTCAATATCAAGAGACTTATGGAGATAGGTTGCTATAGAGGCATCAGGCACAGAAGAGGACTCCCTGTCAGAGGTCAAAAGACCAAGACAAACGCGAGAACGCGCAAGGGCCCCAAGAAAACTGTAGGTAGGAAGAAGAGCAAAGACTGATTTCGAGGAGGAATGAAATATGGCAACTGCCAAAAAGACAGTAAGAAAGAAGCGCAAGGAGCGTAAGAATATTGAGAGAGGCCAGGCACATATACAGGCTTCGTTCAACAACACGCTCGTTACGCTTACTGACCAGAGCGGAAACGCTCTCGCATGGTCAAGTGCCGGTTCTCTTGGTTTCAAGGGTTCCAGAAAGTCAACTCCGTTTGCCGCACAGATGGCAAGTGAAGCAGCAGCAAAGGCTGCGATGGAGCATGGACTAAAGAACGTAGAAGTATTCGTGAAAGGTCCTGGGTCAGGTCGCGAGGCCGCAATCAGGGCACTTCAAGCAGCAGGTCTTGAGATTACTATGATCAAGGATATTACACCTATCCCTCATAATGGATGCAGACCTCCTAAGAGAAGAAGAGTGTGAGGGAGGAGAAGAGATGGCAAGATATACAGATGCATCCTGCAGACTCTGCAGAAGAGAAGCTCAGAAACTCTTTCTGAAAGGCGAGAGATGCTACGGCACAAAGTGTGCCTTGGAGAGAAGAGCTTATGCGCCCGGGCAGCATGGTCAGGGCAGAAAGAAGACTTCGGACTACGGTCTGCAGCTTCGCGAAAAGCAGAAGGCCAAGAGATTCTATGGTCTACTGGAAAAACAGTTCAAGAACACCTTCGTTAAGGCATCAAAGAGAAAGGGTATCACGGGTGAAAACCTTCTCATCATGCTTGAAACGAGACTCGACAATGTCGTGTTCAGATTGGGTTTTGCGTCTTCACGTAAGGAAGCAAGGCAGCTCGTCAACCACGGACATTTTACTGTCAATGGGAAGAAAGTGGACATTCCTTCATATGAGGTGGCTCCAGGTTCCATCATTGCAGTAAAGAAAAAGAGTCAGGACTCTCCGAAGTTCAAGGAGATAAAGGAAATGCAGATCAGCGTTCCTTCATGGATCAGCGTAGATGTGCAAAAACTATCCGGTACCGTTCTCGCACTCCCGACAAGGGAAGAAATTGATACTCCTATCGCAGAGCATCTCATCGTCGAATTGTATTCGAAGTAGGATAGCGGCATAACCAAGTAAGTAATAAAGGAGATACGATGATAGAGATAGAAAGACCAACGATTGAAGTCATAGAAGCGGCAAAGGACGAGAGCTACGGCAAGCTCGTCATCGAGCCCCTTGAAAGAGGATACGGAACGACACTGGGCAACAGCCTCAGGAGAATTTTACTGAGCTCGCTTCCAGGGACGGCTGTTACATCGATCAAGATTGAGGGCATCATGCACGAATTCTCGACTATCCCCGGCGTAACCGAGGATGTTCCTGAAATCATACTCAATCTGAAGAGACTTGCAGTCAAGATTCTGAGCGAAGATCCAAAGACGGTCATAATCGACGTGAAGGGACCCAAAGAGGTTACTGCGGCTGACATCAAGCCCGATGCCGACGTTGAAGTTTACAATCCGGATCTTCACATAGCGACCCTCGAAAAGAATTCTTCCATATACATGGAAATCAATCTTGACAGAGGCAGAGGCTATGTTACGGCTGAGCAGAATAAAACAGAAAATTTGCCAAAGGACGTCATCGCAATCGACTCCATATATACACCGGTGAGCAAGGTCAATTTCACCGTTGAAAATACGAGAGTCGGACAGGTAACGGACTACGACAAACTCACTCTTGAGATTTGGACTGACGGTAGCATTACCCCAAGGGAAAGTGTTGCAATCGGAGCGAAGATCATGAGTGAACATCTGAACCTCTTTATCTCGCTTGACGAGAGTGCCCAAAACACCGGTATTCTGGTCGAAAAGGAAGAGAATCAGAAGGAAAAGGTTCTTGAGATGCCGATTGACGAGCTCGAACTCACCGTTCGCAGTTTCAATTGCCTGAAGAGAGCCAATATCAATACGGTAGAAGAGCTGACAAATAAGAGCATAGGTGAAATGATGAAATTCAGAAACCTCGGCCAGAAGTCGCTCGAGGAAATAAAAGCGAAGTTAGGTGATCTTGGACTCGGGTTCAAGGACGGAGACGAATAGAAAGGAGGAGAGAGATGTCGGGTTATAGAAAATTGGGCGTGGTTTCTGCTCACAGAAAAGCCATGCTGAGAAATTTGGTCACGGATCTTCTCCGAGAGGGACGTATCACAACAACAGTGACGCGTGCCAAGGAAGCAGGAAGACAGGCCGAGAAGATGATTACGCTTGGCAAAAGAGGCGACCTGCATGCGAGAAGACAAGCATTGGCGTATATTTTCGACGAGGATGTTGTAACAAAACTCTTTGAAGAAATAGCACCGAAGTATGCTGAGCGAAATGGCGGATACACGAGAATACTGAAACTTGGACCCAGAAGAGGGGACAACGCGGAGGAAGCATATCTGGAGCTTGTCGAATAACTGAATGACATGTATGCGGGCCTCTAAACGGGTCCGCATATTATTAGTACAGCGCGGTCATTGCGGGCATAGCGAAGCAATCCATAATAGTTGGGAAACATCTATTGAACAACACAATAATCAATATTGAAAATCTTACCTTCGAATATAATGGTCATGACGTGGAGAGCGTCAAGGCTCTCAATAAGATTAGCCTCGAGATAAAAAAGGGGAGCAAAACCTCAATAATAGGCCGAAACGGCAGTGGCAAGTCCACTCTCGCAAAGGCAATAAATGCACTTGTCCTTCCAACAGAGGGGCGTGTTTTGGTTGCGGGCTTTGACACTCGCGATGAGGATAGGATTTGGGACATCAGGAAGACCGCGGGTATGGTCTTTCAGAACCCCGACAATCAGCTTGTCTCGGCTGTGGTCGAAGACGATTTAGCCTTCGGACCGGAGAATATCGGCGTTCCGCCCGAGCAGATACGCGTGAGAATCAGAGAATCGCTCGAATCGGTGGATATGATGGAGCACATCAAGATGGCACCGCACATGCTGTCGGGCGGCCAAAAACAAAGGATAGCGATAGCCGGTGTGCTCGCAATGCACCCTGACATCATCATCTTTGACGAGCCGACGGCCATGCTCGACCCTGAAGGCAGGCATGAGGTCATGGAGATTGCGGCGAAACTGCACAAAGAAGGAATCACAATTTTGAATATAACGCATTTCATGGAGGAAACCCTTGATAGCGATAGAGTAATAATTTTGGACAGGGGACGGATAGCCCTCGATGGAACGCCTGCGGAGGTGTTCTCTGAGAGTGAGAAACTCGCCTCACTTGGGCTGAAACTCCCGTTTGTGATAGAGCTCGCCAACGGACTTCGTGCGAAGGGCTTTGATATTCCCCAAGGGATACTTGACGAAACTGCGCTGATGGAGGAGATATGTAGTTTGGGTGGACGCCATGCAGGTTAGGGTAGAGAATCTCACGCACACATATAATGCAGGCCTCGCCTATGAAACAGATGCCGTGAAGAACGTCAGTTTCACTGTTGATGATGGCGAGTTCATCGGGATAATAGGGCACACAGGCTCGGGGAAATCCACGCTCATACAGCATTTGAACGGTATACTCAAGCCGACCTCGGGGAAGATTTTTGTCGGGGACACCGATATAACGAAAAAGGGCGTTTCCGCCATCGAAGTCAGGAAGCGTATCGGCATGGTATTTCAGTACCCCGAGTATCAGCTTTTTGAAGAAACCGTTGCGAAGGATATTGCCTTTGGCCCGAAGAATCAGGGCGTAGGCGACGAGGAAATTTCCGTGAGGGTTCGCGAGGCTATGGCACTTGTGAATATCGATTTCAACGAGTATTCTCAGAGGTCGCCCTTTGAGCTTTCGGGTGGACAACGCAGGAGAATAGCCATTGCAGGCGTGCTTGCGATGAAGCCGGAAATGCTCATTTTGGACGAGCCGACCGCGGGACTCGACCCCAAAGCTCACGATGATATTTTGGATATGATCACTTCTATAAGGACAAACACGGGCGGCACCGTCGTGCTCGTTTCTCACAACATGGACGATGTGGCAAATCTCTGCGAACGCATTTTTGTAATGAGTAATGGCGAGCTTGTGATGGACGAAACGCCCGCCGTTGTTTTTGCCGACGAGGTGAAAATGAAGGAGCTTGGCCTCGGTCTTCCGCCGGCAAGAGAGTTTGCAAACGAACTGGCGAGACGGGGGCTATCCGTGAAGCAGGATATACTTTCGATAGAAGATCTGATAGCGTCAATAGCAGCAGGGCTAGATTGCCACGCTTCGCTCGCAATGACGGCAACGGATTTGTCATTGCGAGCGAAGCGCGGCAATCCAGAGGATACACCATGCTAAGAGACATCACCCTCGGCCAATATTACCCCGGTTACTCGGTAGTCCACAAACTCGATACCAGAATAAAGATTATCCTTACTTTCCTATATATGATTTCGATATTCTTAGTAGGTGATTTCATCGGCTATGCCATCATTTTCGTTTGCCTCGCTGCCGTTATTACCATATCGAAAGTACCGGCGAGGTTCATACTCAGGGGGCTCAAGCCCGTATTCATCATCATCGCCTTCACCTTCATTTTGAATATGCTCATGACGAACGGAAAGGTCCTGTTCGAGTGGCACTTTATCAGAATCACGGTAGAGGGAATTTACAACGCTCTGTTCATGGCATGCAGAATCATCTTCCTCATCGTCGGAAGCTCCTTGCTCACGTTCACCACAAAGCCCGTGAAGATGACCGATGGCATTGAGAGTTTGCTGAAGCCGCTCGTCCGCTTCAAGGTGCCGGCTCACGAGCTCGCGATGATGATGACTATAGCCTTGCGGTTCATACCGACGCTGCTCGAAGAGACTGATAAGATAATGAAAGCCCAGATGGCGAGGGGCGCGGATTTTGAGTCGGGCAACCTCATAAAGCGGGCGAAAAATCTCATTCCGCTGTTCATTCCTCTTATCGTTGGGGCCTTCCGCATGGCGGGCGACCTTGCTATGGCTATGGAAGCTCGATGTTACAGAGGCGGTGAAGGTCGCACAAAGCTACATTCGTTTAAGATTCGTCGTCGTGATATAATGGCAATAATACTGTTCTTGGTCTACGTGGCGGCGATATGGCTCGAGCGGATTTTCCATTTGCAGAGCTTACTGTTTTGAAGGCTGGATTGCCTCGCTACGCTCGCAATGACAGACCCGCTAGTTGTACGTCATTGCGAGCGTAGCGAAGCAATCCAGGTATAGGAGATTGATATGAAAGAAATATATGTGATAGATATACTGCCCGATGAGGAGATCACGGACTTTTTTATGATAAAGAAGTCCGAAATTCGGACGGGCTCAAACAACAAGGAATACCTCGATATCGTGCTCGCTGACAAGACCGGCGAAATCGGCGGCAAGAAATGGGACGTTGCGGGACCGGAGGCCGACACCCTATATAGGCTCAAGGCGGGGGACATCGTCAAGGTGAGGGCCACGGTCAACGAGTGGAACGGCTCCCTGCAGCTCAAGGTTCAAAGAATAAGGGCGGCCACGGACGCGGACAAACTCGAAAAAGCCGACTTCATCAAAGCGGCACCCGAGAAGCCGGAAGATATGTATGACTACATTCTCGGCGTTGCAAAGGGGCTTTCTGACGAGGATTTCAAGGCTGTTGCGCTCAAACTTTTAGAGGACAACAAGCAGAGGCTACTGTATTGGCCTGCGGCGAAATCAAACCACCACGCTATCTACGCGGGGCTACTCTATCACGTCAAGAGAATGCTCATGATGGCTGATAGTGCAAGTAAGGTCTACACAAACCTGAACAGGGATTTGCTGCTGACCGGCGTCATCATTCACGACATAGAAAAGCTGAACGAGATGGACTCCGACCAAAACGGCATAGTCTCGGAGTATACTTTTGAGGGAAATCTCCTCGGACATTTGGTGGCAGGCGTGAAGACCATAGACCACCTGAAAGATGAGATTGGATTATCCAATGAAAAGGCAGTAATGCTCGAGCACATGATGATAAGCCACCATTACGAACCCGATTTTGGTAGCCCGAAAAAGCCGCTGTTTCCTGAGGCGGAGGCTCTTCATTACATGGACATGCTCGACTCGAAGATGTATGACATGGAAGATGCGCTCAGGACTGTCAAGGGGGGCGAATTCTCGGATAGGATTTGGTCGCTCGACAACAGAAGGCTTTACAAGAGCACGTTTACCCATTCGGGCACAGACTGAGCATGACCGAAGTTTCCGGCGCCATCGCCAGTGTAATATACCAAAACGAAGGGAACGGCTTTGCAATCATAAGGCTTTCACTATCGGACGACAAAGGCGATGTGAAGGCACTTGGCACGATGCCCGGCGCAAAGAAGGGGATGCTGTGCGCACTTGAAGGCAAATACGAGACAGACCCAAAATTCGGTGAACAGTTCAGATTTTCTTCATTCAAAGAAAAGGAACCACAGGACAAGTTTGGAATAGAGGCATTTTTGTCCTCCGGCATCATCTCAGGGATAGGGCCAAAAACGGCCGGTCTCATAGTCAAGAGCTTCGGGGAAGACAGCTTGAAAGTTATCGAGGACGAGCCCGAAAAACTTCTTGAAATCTCGGGTATAGGGGACAAAACACTCGTGAAGATAGTCGAGTCTTACGCCGAGCACAGGGAGATAGCAGAGATCACCCTCTACTTCGCAAAGTACGAAATCGACAGATCTGCAGTGATGAAGCTCTACAAGAAATACGGGGCGGAAACCATCGAAAAAGTCCGCGAAAATCCCTACAGGCTTGTTAGCGAAGTAGAAGGCATAGGCTTCAAAACCGCCGATTACATAGCACAAAATCTCGGATTACTATTTGATTCCGGAGATAGAATAAAGGCCGGCATCATATATGTCCTTCAAAATGCGGCGACGGGTCAGGGACATACGTATCTGCCTGAGGCCGAACTCACGGAAGCGCTCATAGAGCTCCTTGACGTGTCCTCGGAAAATATCGAGGACGAACTCCTCGCGATGGTGCTCGAGGGAAAGATAGACAAGCGATCCCTTTCGGGCGTGGAGGCTGTATTTCTATCGGAGTATTTCATAGCGGAAAAGAAGATTGCAAACGATCTGTTGCGTCTCATGAACGCAGACGTGAGGCACGTCAATGCGGACACGGAGTCGCTCATAGCGAGCATGGAGGACGCCAAAGGCATCGTGCTCTCGGAACTGCAGAAAATTGCGGTCAGAAATTCATTGACGAGTCCTGTATTCGTTCTCACGGGCGGGCCAGGCACAGGAAAGACGACGATAACCGGAGCGGTATTGGACATTTTGCACTCTGTCGACTTTGAGGTCGCCATAGCAGCGCCCACGGGACGGGCGGCAAAGCGGATAGCGGAATCCACCGGTTACGACGCGAAGACGATTCACAGATTGCTCGAATACACCGTTACCCCGGGCACGGACAGGATGTATTTTGGAAGGGATAGCTCCTGCCCGCTGGAGGTTGACGCGGTTGTGGTCGATGAGGCCTCGATGATAGACGTCCTGCTGATGAAGGCTTTGCTCGATGCTATGCCGTCGGGCGCTCGGTTGATTTTGGTGGGAGACGCGGATCAGCTTCCTCCCGTCGGTGCCGGCAACGTGCTCAAGGATATGTTGAGCAGCGAACGGGTCGATTTCGAAAACCTAGAGGAGATATACAGGCAGGCCGAGGAGAGCATGATCGTGGTGAACGCACATAGGATTAACCACGGCGAGGCGCCTTTGACGGACAGGGAGGACAGCAACTTCTTTCTTTACAGAAAGGATACGGCTGAAGAGGCTTTGCCGACGATTTTGGACTTGGCGAAAACGAGGCTACCGAAGTATTTGGAGCTTTCGGGCAAAGGTGCCATGCAGAGAATTCAGGTGATCACTCCGGTGAAGGCCGGACCGCTCGGCACCGTCAATCTCAACGTCAATCTGCAGGAATCTCTGAACCCGCAGGACGGGACAAAGGTGGAAATCAAATACGGCAACAGGATTTTCAGGGAGGGCGACAAGGTCATGCAGATGAAGAATGACTACTATCTTCTCTGGACGGACACGAAGAGTTTTGAAGAGGGCGAGGGCATTTTCAACGGCGACATCGGCTTTGTTGAGAGTATCGATGCGGACTACAGCGTGGTGAACGTCATCTTCGACGGCAGCCGCAGGGTTTCCTACAATTCGGAGAACATCGCAAATCTCGAACACGCCTTTGCCATCACGGTGCACAAGAGTCAGGGTAGCGAATTTTCGGCTATAGTCATGCCGGTCATGAGCATCCCTCCTATGCTCGCCACAAGAAATCTCATCTATACGGCGATAACGAGGGGAAAAGAATTAGATGTGCTTGTTGGCAGCGAAAGGAGTATGATGAGAATGATAGAAAACGACAGCAGCGGCAACAGGTATTCTGCCTTGGGAGACTTCCTTTCGGAAAATCTTTCGGGCTTTTAGGCAGTAATTTCAGGCAGTTAATGCTCTACATTAATAAGGAACAGGGGAAGAAGTTTGGGAAAAGAAGACGGTAAATATACTGTAACGCCTGAGGAAAGGGCGTTGATAGAGAGGGCTACAAGCGGAAATCAAGAGGCGTTCGAGGAACTTTACAAGAACAACTTTAGGTTCATATTGTTCTATACCCGCCGCTTTTTCGCAGATGAAAATGGCTATGAGGACATCGTTCAAGAGGTTGTCATGGATATGTACAAGGGGCTCGGTACGCTGAAGGATCCCGACAAATTCAGAAGTTGGCTCTACATCTTGATTCGGAACGTGTGCATCAAGCACATCAAGCGTGAGAAGAAGACGGAATCTTACGACGACGGTCAGGACGAAACGGTCCTTCTGATGGCAGAAACGAGGAGAGAGTATATACCTGAAGACAATCTTCAGAAGACCGAAACGGATAGCATAGTGGCCGATGCGGTCGGGCAGCTACCTGCCGGTTACCAGAACGTTGTTCGAATGTATTACTACGAAGAAAAGAATTATCAGGAGATTGCTGAGGAACTTCAGATAAATGTGAAGACCGTCGGCTCAAATCTCACAAAGGCAAAGAGGTTATTAAAGGAAATGCTTGAGAATGGCAAAATGAATATAGATGATGTGATATCGCATGCTCTTCTGATCGAGGGAGCGGACGCTACGCTGTCGGGTGTTGATGCAACGCATTTGATGCATCTTTGCGACGCGAAGATTGCTGGCACGTTGGTGGCCCACGTCGGCAGCGGAGCGAGTGCGGCGGCAGGTAGCGTCGCAGGAGCTGTGGTCTCGGTGAAGGTCGTGATAGCCGTTGTCGCGTGCGTGCTAGTTACGGCGGGAGGCGGTGCGGCGATACATTTCACAAACAACGATGCACCGGTGCCGGAGTCCCAGGCCGCTGTAACGGAGCCGCTGAATGTGGACGCAAGCATTGAGCTTTCTCCGAGCGATGAGGCCCTGCCCGAAGGGGTCAATCCTGCATTTGCCGAGCTTGCCAACAATAGTGGTGATGCGGAGATTTGGCAGGTAAAAGCCGAGGATGGGACGGTCGTTTCAAGCGGAAGCGGCGGAAAGATTGATTTCGGCGAAATGGATCTCGAGCCCGGGAATTATTCTATTTTTTGGGCGATAACAGGGGAAGACTGGGAAGCAACAGCCGAAAGAGACATCGTGATTTTTTGAATATAGCATTGAGCACCCTGCCTTTTGCCGCAGGGTGTTTTTGTTTTGCGTACTATTCGGGAATATGGTAATAAAACGTGGCTGAATTTTACCGAATTGGCAAATAGTACGCGTTCGCCATAAAATTGTTTCGATTTCTTTAAAAAACTTGTTGGAAAAACTTGACAAGATTGAAATTTGTGATATACTTTCCATAAATTAGTATTATTGTATTAAACAGGATTGGAGAAATTATGACGAAGAGTATATTACCGGTGAAGAACGATTATGTGTTTAAGAGGATATTTGGGGATGTAAATAATACGGACATTCTTGCGGGATTTTTGAAATCCGTGCTCGATATTCCGGAAGGTGAATATGAGCATCTTGAGATTTCAGATCCGTATCTACTGCCCGACAAGAAGGATGGCAAGGTCGGTGTTCTGGATGTCAAGGTCTACACCACCCACGGCAAGGTCATCGATATAGAGATACAGGTCGAAGACAAGATCGGGTTCAAGGAGAGAATAGTGAGCTACACGTCTCGAATGATCAACAATCAGCTTGTTCGCGGCACTGATTATACGATAATAGAGAAGGTGATATCGATTGTTATAGCAGACTTCGTTTTGATAGATGAAAATGATGAATATCATAATAAGTTTGTTTTTCATGACCCAAAGACAGGGACTACATTTACTGATATAATTGAAATCAATACACTTGAGTTGGGGAAACTTCCCGATGAAAATGACTTGAGCGATTTGTGGGACTGGATGAAGTTTATATGTGTGAAGGAGGAAGACGCGATGGCAGAGCTAGACAAAATAGCGGAGAGAAATCCGCAGATAAAAAAAGCTGTCGGTGTTCTCCGTCAACTTAGCGAAGACGAGCAGGAACGTGAACTTGCGTGGGCAAGGGAGCGAGCAATCATGGACAAGCGAGCAGAGATGATGTTCGCCGAAGCCAAAGGCGAGGCAAGAGGTAAGGCCGAGGGCAAGGCTGAGGGGATCGCCGAAGGTGAAATCAAAGGCAAATTGGAGACCGCTCGAAATATGAAAGATAAGGGCTATCCAATATCGGACATTGCAGAAATTACGGTGCTGAGTGTTGAGGAGATTGATAAACTCTGAGTATTGAAAATCGTGTTGTAAACGGTTTGTGATTTTTTGAATATAGCGTTGAGCACCCTGCATTTTGCCGCAGGGTGTTTTTGCTTCGCGTACTATTCGGGAATTTGGTAATAAAACGGGGCTGAAATTTACCGAATTGGGAAATAGTACGCGTTTTTATGGGGGTTTGCGGTTGCCTTTTTCGCAGGGTGTTTTTGAATTTTACTGAAATTTTACGTGAAATACACCTTTTGTAGGCAGTATTGTGATATTTTTTTACTCTACTTGTATGTAAGGCATGAGCTTGGGGAATTTCTTTTTGACGCTTGCCGTGGGGTTAATAAAAAATTCTTTTGAAAAAAATCTCGAAAAAATGTTTCAAGCTCAAATTTTTGGGTATATGTATAGTAACGGCAGTAAAACATGGGCGACTGTGTTTGAAGATAAAGTTATAGCTCAGGTTGTTTTAATAGTTGTAGTAACAGTAACAGTAATAGTAATGGCCATAGCGATGGCGATAGAAATTCAGGGGGTAAAGAAATTGAAAGAGAAGATGAAATCGACGAGTAGTTTGAGGGGACGCCTTATGAGCGGGAAGAAGGGTATAGCTATACTTTTGACTCTTGTAATGCTCATGACGATGGTACCGACATTTGCATTTGCTGGCAGCGAACTGGGAAATAATGCCAATGGGGGGGGGTATCTCCTAGTGTAATTTTCCAAGTGGATGGCGAAACGGTAAAAACTGTAAATATCGTCATTCCAGAAGGCCAAACCGAAACCCTCCTACCAGCGGACGCCGTCCCGACAGACCCTGTCATAGAGAGCGTAGCGAACGTGGGCTCCGACCCGCAATCCACAAGCCAAATTCTAGGCTGGATAGACACCAAGGACGAAACCAAAACAATATACACAACAGACGAAAGTCTGGCACAGACCGAAGGGTATGTCCCAATCGGTAGTTTTGTAGTGAGTGGCGATACAACCTTCGAAGCTGTAACGCCAGAGAACCTTGTCATTCCGGCCCCCGAGCCGGAATCCATTGACAATCCAATACAAGAGAATAATGACTGGATTGCGGGTCAGGCCCGCAATGACGGTGATGATGCGGACACACCTTTTTCTGAAAAGGTTGGTTCTCCTGCACCCAATTCTGCCGTTCAACCACCCCGTCAGTCTTTGACTGACACCCCTCCACAGGAGGGGAATGACGACCTTGAGCTTGGGGCTCTTGGCGGTGATGACATTGGGGCTTTGAGTTCGCCTAGCGACGGCTATGTTGATGTTGGCGACAGACTGCAGGTGAACCCCGAAGGTATCATCGTTGCATTCAATGATGCAGGTCTATCAAACAAAAACATCTTTATTCCGAAACAGGCTGTCAGCACAGACGGCGGTGCACCCATAGACATCAAGGGTATATACCAAGGCGTGTTCTCAGTGAAAGCACTTACAGGCATCGAATTTGATGAGGATAGTGAAATACTTAGCATTGGCAACAATGCATTCATGAATAATCCCTCTATGGTTATAAAAAATGGATTTGTTCCGAAGAAACTTGAGAGTATAGGGGTTTCAGCTTTTGACAACACCGGAATAACACAAATTAACCTTCCGAGTACGCTCAAAGTGATAGGCCAGAACGCCTTTGCAAACGCAAAACTTACAAGTCTAAGCGTACCTGGAAGCGTAAAACAGATTCCCACTGGAATACTTTATGGTACACCTGTAATAAATGTTGTACTTGGTGAAGGTGTGGAAACAATAGCAGGTAATGGATTTTTTGGCAATAGCGCCTTGCAAACAATAAATATACCTTCTAGTATCGTAAGTGTGGCAAGTGGAGCTTCTTTTTACAGTGTACATGCCACAATAGATATTAGTTGGGCAACGCCAAGTCAGTTTCCGAAACTTGGAGCAGGATTTTATGGAGGAAAGAATACTATTATCTGGAATAGCACAGGTACAGATCCTGATTCTTACTTTTGGATTGATGCTGCAGGCGTTATAGGTGGGCTCAAGCCAGAGGGTAGTGTGCCAGAAGCAACATATCCAATTGGCGCTGATGGCAAATTGACCATTCCAAAAGAGATCAACGGCGTAACCGTAACTAGGATTGCCGATGGTGTTCTTGGCGGATTTAGCACACTAAAAGAATTGGATTTTGCAGAACCAAGCCAGATAACAGAAATTGGGGAGCAAACGTTTATGGGTTCTCCAAACTTGACAAAAGTAAAACTACCATCGTCGTTAGAGCGCCTAGGCAATATGCTTTTCTATGGAGATGGGAAGATTTCGGGCGAAATAATCATACCGGATTCTGTTACAAGAATAGAAACACAGGCGTTTTATGGAAGTGCCGTTTCTTCAATCAAATTTGGTAACTCATCTGCAATAACTTTTATCGGCGCAAATGCCTTTTACGGCAATAGCATAAGCGACATTTACTTGCAGGGGGAAGACAAGGACAGCATCGATAATGCTCCTTGGGGTGCTCAATATGCTACCGTTCACTGGGCAGAGGATAAAACTACCGACCCGATAGTTTTGAATTCATCTGATGGACTTTGGCAATACAAAGCAGACGGGACGATTGTGAGCTATGTTGGACCAACCGGTGCCAGTGTTGATGTAGTTATTCCGGCTACCTTATCTACGAGTGGTGGTGCAGTAACGACCATTCAGAATATTGGTGATGGTGCAACTAGAGTTTTGACAAGTGCGACAATTAAAAGCCTCAAAATATCAGAGGGAATAAAAATAATAAGTGCCTCTGCGTTTCAAGGTACAACAATTGCAGACGGAACACTCGTAATTCCGGCATCAGTGACTATCATTGGCGGTAGTGCCTTTACTACCACAGGGTTGAATAGCTTGACATTTGCGGAAGGCTCAATGCTTAACTCTATTAATAGCAATGCTGCTTTTGGAAACAATAACCTTACAAAAGTTACTTTACCAGAAAGTCTAAAAGTTCTGGGTGCGTTTACATTTCAAAATAATAATCTGACTGGTGAAGTAGTCATCCCAAGTAACGTAATCGATGCCCCAAATAGTGTGTTTTTAAACAATAATGGCATTACTAAAATTACTGTAAATCAAGTCCGTTCGAAAGCAAACATCAAGGTAACAGCCAATGCTCCGTGGGGTGCACCGGCAGGTATACCAGTGGTTTACAAACCAATGGAATCAGGCAGTGGCGCTACATTCACGCAGATAAAGACTGAGGATGATGTAACAAATGGCGGCCTCGGTACTAAGGGTCAGATATTCTATACCGCCAATATTCCCTTTGGCGAGTTCGTAGATTACATATTACTCCCTAATGATAATAAAATTCAGGTTGCAAGCAATGAGGCGGCTGAGTATACAGGCTATCTGACCAATTACTATAGCGCGGCACCTTATGAAGTGAACAAAAACGGCACGTATACATTCACCCTGCATACACTGGCAGGCGATGATGTCGTGCTCAATTACGAGGTAGAAGCTTTTGGCACCATGAAGATTGATGCCGATAGCGAGATCACACTTGCAGTCGGCGGTAGCAGCGCACACAACACCACATGGGCAAAGACAGCAACAGAGGCTGAAATCATCGACTATCTATGGGCAGCAGAACGCGCAGTTGCAACAGACCTCGACTCAGGAACTAAGTCAAATTCCGGCAATGTGAATCCAAGGCTCTCTATATCGCCGGAAGACATTGCGAAATTCCATGCCTACGGCACTACCGGCGCAGAAGGCGATGAAGGTATCACCATTACTCTTAATGCAGCATTTTCGCCAGCCAATGGCGAGGCAGACTATACTGCATCTAAAGATATCAAAGTAATAGCGGACGGTAAAATCTCTGCAACATTCAGTATAAGAGAAGGCGACGAGCTGATAGGTAAGTTTGATACTCTATCTGAAACTACGGTTGTCAAACAGTATGCTACTTCAGCGACAAATCTACCTAATGCAGATATTCCTGTGGCTGTAGTGAAATCTGTAGCAGGTGCTAAGTTTGTCGGATGGTACAGAGGCTCTACAAAGTATGATGATAACACAGCGTTGTTGACGGCTATAGGAGGCAAGGCCGTAGGCGATAACTCATATACCTATGAAGCCCGCTTTATCGTTGATACCGACGATGATGGTAAAGATGATAGAACGCAAGGTAAGACTCGCTTTATTATTGATACATCAAAAGGCACATTCCTATACGGTGGTGAGGAGAAATCATCGGGATTTACCATCAAGGGCGATGCAAATACCGGACTTCTATCAGTTTCCGCGACATCTAAGAGTGCTGACCGTGAGTTTGCAGGTTGGAGAATCGGCGACGGCATGGCACTTAACGGTAAAAGTGGTTACGCGGAAAATCAGTTAAAATTCGTACCGGATACCGTTGCGCGCCCCGTTGACTATACCGCAGTGTTTAGCGACCTTATCAAGTTCACATGGCTTGATGGCAGCGTGGCATCATTTACAGGTAACAAACAAGGCTTCGTAGTCGAAGGTTCGAGCTACTTCGATGATGGATTTGTAGTGCCTACTCTTACGACCACTGCAGCGTATAGTTTCCTAGGTTGGTCTAAGACAGGTCTCGCTCCATACACAGATGCTAGCGTCATATCGACTGCTGAGGTTACCGAGCCTACTGAATACAAAGCCGATTTTTCTGAGAATGAGGCATTTAGCGTGAGATATGACCCGGGAACAGGTGGCACGCTTGGTAGCGCTACAAGTAAATCTAACATTAAATGGAGTGCTGCTTTCTTAGTGCCTACAGCAGCAGGGGAGATTCCAACTAGAGAAGGATATACTCTTTCAGGCTGGACGACTGCAAGTGATTATCCGGTAGATGTTGCCACACAGTATAAGGAAATCGGAAGTGAAAATTCTACAACTGAAATAGTCCTTACCGCACAGTGGACAGCCAATACAGATACCGCGTATAAAGTAGAACACTACAAAGTAAACAGCAGCGGTACCGCAGTAAAAGTTAGTGCTGATACTGAAAACAAGACAGGAGAAACGGATACAACAGGCACTTCGACACCTAAGTCATATGATGGCTACACATATCAAGCCTCATATAATGCCAACGGTAACACAACTGTTGCATCAGCAGATATAACAGGCGATGGTAACCTCGTGCTTAAACTTTACTATACAGCTAATACAAATACAGCGTATACAGTCGAGCATTACAAAGTAAATAGCAGCGGAGTTGCAGTAAAAGTTGAAGCCGATACCGAAAACAAGACAGGCGAAACTGATACAACAGGCACTTCGACACCTAAGTCATATGATGGCTACACATATCAAGCTTCATATAATGTCAACGGTAACATAACTGTTGCATCAGCAGATATAACAGGCGATGGTAACCTCGTGCTTAAACTTTACTATACAGCTAATACAAATACAGCGTATAAAGTAGAGCATTACAAAGTAAATAGCAGCGGAGTTGCAGTACAAGTTGAAGCCGATACTGAAAACAAGACGGGAGAAACTGATACACTAGGCACTTCGACACCTAAGAGTTACTCTGGATATACTCATGCGGCAAGCTACAATGAAGAATCAAATATCGCCAAAGAAACAGGCAATATTGATGGGGACGGAAGTCTCGTATTGAAGTTGTACTACACAGCCAATTTGCATAACATTAGCTTTAATGCGAATAGCGGAAAAGGGACTATGCCAGCTTTACCGATTTACTTCGATGAGACTAAGACACTAATTGATAATGCGTTTACTAAAGCAGGTTATACCTTCGCAGGTTGGGCAACTAGCAAGGACGGAAGCGTGGCTTATGCTGATAAGGCTAGTTACAAACTTGCAGCCGATAGCGATATCCCCCTTTACGCTGTTTGGAATGCCAACGGCAATACAGCTTACAAGGTCGAGCATTATCATGTTGATGCTTTAGGAAGTGCTTCGCTCAAGGAGACATCGAATCATACGGCTAAGACGGATACTACTGCCAATGCTACGGCGAAGACCTACGAGCACTATACGCTGAATAGTGCGCATGGCTCTGCTGTGGCAAGCGGGAATGTTTCAGGCGACGGTTCGCTTGTGCTCAAACTCTACTATGGTATCAACCATAATACTGTGAGCTACAGCGTAACTGGCACTGTGCCTGAGGGCGCACCTGCTGCACCTGCGGCTTCTGATGTGGCTTATGGGCAGACTGTGAATGTTGCTTCGGCACTTGCGTTTGAGGGCTATACTTTCTCTGGCTGGACAGCAGATGGCGTTTCGGGTGCGAGCTTCACTATGCCTGACAGCGCGGTTGCTTTCACCGGTAGCTGGACTCTGGTTGACAACGGCGGTGGCGGCGATAATGGCGGCGGCACAGGTGGACAGAACGACGGCAATGGTGGTGGTAACAATAATAATGGCAATACTGTTGTGGACGAGCCTAAAGGTCCTGATACTGGCACTCGGGTTACTACCAGATCTACAGGTAACGGTACGACTACACCTATCGTGAATAACAACACTACTGCTGCGAGGCCTTCGGCGGTTCAGGCTGCTCATGAACAGGGTATATCCACTTTTAGTGTCGGTGGACTTGAGGTTCCTCTCACTCCGCCCGCCGGTTACGTATACTGGTCGCTGCTTGACTTCATATTTGTGATACTTGGGCTGTTTGTGGCAGGGCAGAAGTCCGTGTCAGCTGCGGTATTGAGTAATCACTATAGGGGGCAGTATGGTGAGGAGAAGAAGGCAATAGCGAAACCCGCTTTCCTGATTGCCACTATCGCGTTTGCGGTTGGCTCCTTGGTGCTCTTCCTTGTAACGCAGGATATCACGAAGCAGATGGTGCTTGTTGATTGGCAGACTACAATCTTCACGGTGCTGTTTGCGGCGGAGATGGTTGCGGCACAGGTTAGCTCACGGGTTTCTGCGAGGACTTCTGAGGTTTAGGGCGGGGGGCTGGATTGCCGCGCTACGCTCGCAATGACGAGGGCTGACCACCCCGTCAGACTACGTCTGCCACCCCTCCACGGAGGGGAATTACGGGCACGGTTTGGATTCACTGGTGCGTGCAGGGGCACGCCCAGCACAGGTCGGGTCAAGCCCACGTTCGCTCCGCTCTCTATGACAGGGCAGACCACCCCGGCCGCTTAGCGGCCACCCCTCCACGGAGGGGAATTACGGGCACGGCTTCTTAATGGGGCCGTGCCTTTTTGCTACAGCTCGGGAAACTGGCGAATCGCGTCGATTTTCGGCTGTTTTTCTGTGCAAATCAACAGTTTTCCGAGGTTGACACAAATTTGAGGATAGTAGCTCATAACTGGCGAATCACATTCCTTTTTAGCACAATTTCTCCTGTACCCCGTTTTAATTTATTAATTCACCAAATAACGGCCTGTTTTATGTGAAAAGTCCAAATGAAACGGGAAACTGCGAGGGAAGATACAAATGATTGGTGTGAATTTGGGCTGTTTACTCGAGATTAGAAGCTCAAATACAGTGGTAATCTCGAGTAAACGGGGTGTTTTCACATGATTTGGTGGTTTTTATGTGAATTTGGGCTGCTTACTCGAGAATCAAAGTTATTTGCGAAATGTAATATATTAAATTTATGGAAAGACTTGACAATAAAGTTTTTTATTGGTATCATGTATTATCGAAGGCGGTAAAGCTAGACCATGTGAAAGTATGGTGGAGCTTATGAGAACAGAAATATCTTTGATGTTGGTTCAAATTGTTATCGGTGTTATCGGATTGTACTTGATGTATAATATGCTACCAAAGAAATAACCGCCCCACGCGGAACGGCTAAATCTACAAATTCTTTAATGTTCAGGTTTAGCCGCCTAGCAGGGCGACCGCCTTCGATTAGTTAATTATAACAGACTACAGTCGGAAGTCAAGAAAAATGCAAATTGGAGATGATTATTGGAGATGATTATGAGTAGGCTATTATGAGTGTGGTATCTTGGGGGCTTGACCTTGTGTTTCCCACATCAATCTACTGCATTTCCTGCGGAAATCTTATTGACGATAATTGTGAGTATATTTTGTGTGACAGTTGCAGGGAGGAGCTTCCGAGGGTAGTAGGGCGGACTTGCGGTAAATGCGGGAAAGAGCTCAGTGCGCAGAACGAAGGTGAGTTTTGCTCGGACTGTTTGGGAGCTAAGCACGTCTTCCGCAAGGGCTTTTCGTGCGTCAATTTCAGCGGCATCGCAAAGAATATTGTGAGAGATATGAAGTACAGGAGTTGCGCGCACAATGCGGATGCGGTCGCCGACCTTATGACTGCGCGGTTTTCTGAAATGGCCGACAGGGAAACAGGAGAACTGCCCGAATACGACCTCCTAGTATTCGCTCCCATGCATGAAGCCAAGAAGGAGAAAAGGGGTTACGATCAGGCGGAACTCGTCGCTACTAAGTTTGGCCGCTTGATTGGCGTGGAGGTTCCCAAAGGGGTTCTCATAAGAACGAAGGAAACGGCAGTCATGAGTAGCCTCAGCGCCGAGGAGAGAAGGCAGAACCTCGAAGGTGCTTTCGTCGTTCCCGAAGAAAAGATGGAGAAGGTGGCGGGCAAGACCATTCTACTTATAGATGATGTTTTCACCACCGGCAGTACCGCCGACGCCTGTGCGAAAGCTCTGAAAAATGCCGGTGCCGCCGACATAGATATTTTCACCTTTGCGGCAGGGGCTGATTATGAGGAAATAATTTGAGGACTGGATTCACTGGTGCGTGCAGGGGCACGCCCAGCACAGGTCCACGCTGTGCTCGCAATGACGACAGGGTTTGCGATATTTTCTGCAAAAATAACTGTGTATGTGTGCCGATTATGTTATATTATTTATATAGTTATTAACCATGGGCAGGGAGCACTGCTTATCACTCGCACCTTATTTTATGGGGAGGAGACGCCATGAAGATTATCATCACAAGTAAGAATCTCAACACAAGCGATCATTTGAAAGACACCATTGAATCCAAGATGCAGAAACTCGGAAAGTATTTCCATGACGATATCATATCAAATGTTACCTTATCTATGGAGAAGGACAGGCAGAAGATAGAAGCTACGATAAATGCAAACGGGACAATTTTCAGGGCGGAGGAAGTCACGGCGGACATTTATACAGGCGTTGACAAGGTCGTTGACAAATTGCAGTCTCAGATGAGCAAGTACAAGAGCAAACTTATCACGAAGCACAAGGATAGGGAGAGCATCGGGATTGCCTTTGAGGATGTGCCTGATTTTGACGATGATCCGTCTGACAGCGACATTGAAATAGTAAAGAGAAAGAAATTCGAGCTCCTTCCCATGACGGCCGAGGAGGCTGTTTTGCAGATGGAACTCGTTGGACATACATTCTTCGTGTACCTCGATATGGATACGGACGGAGTCGGTGTTGTTTATCAGCGGAAGGATGGCAAGTACGGGTTGCTTGAGACTTCTTTGTAAGTAAGTGCTGGATTGCCGCGCTCCGCTCGCAATGACGGAAGATTGATTCGCAATGACGGGGGGATGCTCGCAGGAATTATAAAAAACGTCCGAGGAAGTTTCTCGGGCGTTTTCGTTTTCTGAGATTTCGCTGAGCCATATTTGCGCTTGCGAAAAATCTTCATAAACTGTATAATGTCAGAAACACGGGAGGGCTGGATTCTGCGACTGTGCGCAGGATGACACGCTTGGTTGCAGGTGATTTATGAGCGATTTCTTCTTGGACTTTGCTTCAAAAATAAATATCACGGATTTTATTGACGTTGCTATCATCGCCTTCGTCATATACAACGTCCTCAAATTCATCAGGGAGACCCGCGCCGAGCAACTTGTCAAAGGTTTGCTCGTTCTTGTCATCGCAACGTTTGCGTCAGGACTTTTTCATCTGAATGCACTTAATTGGCTCCTGAAGGGCGTCATGCAGTTTGGAGTTATCGCCTTGGTTATCGTGTTCCAGCCCGAACTCAGAAGGGGCCTCGAATACGTTGGTAGAAGCAAAATATTGAAAGGCCGCATACAGGTAGGCGACAAAGACACCATCAAAAAATCGGTCAATGCCATCGTCAGGGCCGTTGATTACTTACAGGCAAACAAAATCGGGGCTTTGATTATCATAGAGCGCGAGGTTACGCTGAACGACTTTGCAGAATCGGGCACGGTGCTCAACAGCGATCTCAGTCCGGCTATTCTCGAGAATATTTTCTACGTCGGCGCGCCGCTTCACGATGGAGCCGCCATAGTCAGAGGTAGTGAAGTCTATGCTGCGGGTTGCGTGCTTCCTCTCACGAGAAACAAAGATCTTGAGGCGGATTTGGGCACGCGCCACAGGGCCGGCATAGGTATCACGGAAGTTTCAGACGCGTTTTCCATTATCGTATCGGAGGAAACCGGCATCATCTCATCGGCAATCGACGGAAAAATTACTAGATTCCTTGACATAAAGAGCTTGGAGAAATCACTTTACAGCATTTATATCGAAGGCACGGAGGCCCCGAGCACGAAGGGGATTTTCAAGGCATTCGAGCGAACCATAAAGCCGGCGAAGGAAAAGGCGGCGGCGAAGAAAGCGGCGGCAGCAGAGGATAGTGGCGAGGAGAGTGGCAGTGTTAAAGAGCAATAAACTGAATGTCCTCATTTCGATAGTTGCGGCGTTGGTCATCTGGACCTACGTTTCGATGGCAATCAATCCACCGACGACGAAGACCTTCAGGGGCGTGCCGGTGGAGCTGGTGAACATGGAAACGCTCGCAGACAGGGGGCTCACCGTCGACAAATCTCTGGCCTACACCGTCGATATTGAAGTCCGCGGCACGAGATCCGAGATAAACGAAATCGACAATTCGCAGTTCAAAGCGACGGCGGATTTGACGGGATATCCAAAGGGTGTGAATTCGGTGAAGGTGAACGTAACCGTGCCGAACGGAGTTGAGTGGCTGCAGACCAAGCCTGAAAATATCAACGTTGCCATCGAGGATTTGGTGGAAGTCACAAAGCCAGTTCAGGTCAGCTATGAAGATGATTTTCCGAGCGATGTGGAGCCGGGCTTCATCTCGGTTACGCCGGAGGAAATAGAGGTTGCCGGCACGGAGGCTGCGGTTGAGAGTATCGACCACATCAACATCAGCGTCCCGAAAGGAGCACTTTCGGAGGAGGCGAAGACCGTTGCAATCGAGCCGATTGCAGTCGATCGGAACGGGGAGCCGTCCTACAATGTCGCACTTTCCTCTGAGGTCGTCGAGCTGACGGCGACGCTTCTCAAGATAAAGGAAGTCCCACTCACGGTCGAGACTGTCGGCGAATCGCCTGAAAACGTTGAAGTGACCCAGATTGATGTGCCGAAGACAGTAACGATAAAGGGGACGGCTGCCACGCTTGAGAAGATAACTTCTCTGACAGCCGCGCCTATCAATCTCGCAGAAATCACAGGGACGGTGGAGATAAAGCTGAAGGTCAACCTTCCCGAAAACGTTGAACTTGCAGGCTCGAACAACAATTTCTCCGCTACTGTTACGGTTCAGGGGTTGGCGAAAAAGGACTTCACGTTCAAAGCTGGCGAGATTGAGGTCGAGGGGCTCTTTGAGGGTTTGAGCGGCCATGTGAACACCGATTCTGTGCTCGTTACCGTGATTGCGGAAGAGTCGATCATTTCAGATTTGAAGCAGGAAGATATCGTTTTGTACGTCGATGCCGCGGCTATTACAGAATCTGCCGAGTCGATCGAGATGGAGCTTCAATATAGGATTACTGAGGGAAAAGAAGTGAAAAGTATAGTGTTTGAACCTGTGAAAGTGAGGGTGACGATAATTGGCTAGACTGTTTGGAACGGACGGTGTGCGGGGAATTGCGAACAAGGAATTGACCGCGGCACTCGCCTATGATTTGGGAGTTGCCGGCGGATTTGTGCTCGGTGAAAATATTCGGGGCAAGAGGCCCGTCGTCGTGATAGGCAAGGATACGAGGCTGTCGGGCGACATGCTCGAGGATGCGCTCAGTGCGGGGCTTCTCGCCATGGGCTGCGATGTCGTCAGAATCGGCGTCATTCCTACGCCCGGGATAGCCTATCTGACGCAGGATATGGGAGCATCGGCCGGTGTCGTCATTTCTGCATCGCACAACACCTTTGAATACAACGGGATAAAGTTTTTCAACTCCGAGGGTTTCAAGCTCGCGGACGAACTCGAGGATGAGATTGAAGAGATAGTAATTTCCGGACGGGACGTGAACAGCCACATCACGGGAGCTTTGGTCGGCAGGGTGATAGAGAAAACCGACGACGCGCTCCACCGGTATTCGGACTTCCTCGCCGCCACCGTCAAGCACGACATTTCCGACATGAAAATCGTGGTGGACTGTGCGAACGGAGCGGCTTACAGGACGGCGAAGAGGGTGTTCAAGCACCTGAATGCAAATATCATAGCGATAGGCGACAAGCCCGACGGGCTGAACATAAATGAGGAAAGTGGATCGACTCATCCGGAAAATTTGCAGAAGCGAGTAATAAAAGAGGGCGCGGACCTCGGACTTGCTTTTGATGGGGACGCCGACAGGCTCATAGCTTGCGACGAAAAGGGCGAACTGGTCGATGGGGACAAGTTGATGTTCATTTGCGCCAAGCAGATGAAGGCGGAGGGGCTGCTTGAGAACAACCTTTTGACGGCGACGTCGATGAGCAATTTGGGACTCGCTGAGGCCCTTGCGAACAACGGCATCGAGCTTCAGAGAGCCGATGTCGGCGATAGATATGTACTCGAGATGATGAAAAAGACGGGGAGCGTTCTCGGCGGGGAGCAGTCCGGCCACATCATTTTCCTAAGGGAAAACACTACGGGCGACGGCATATTTGCGGCACTCAGGCTCATTGAAGCGATAAAGCTGTCCGGAGCAAAGGCGTCGGAGCTCTCTTCGGAGGTCAAGATATACCCGCAGGTGCTGAAAGGCGCCGCGGTCAAAAATGAAAATAAGTACAACTACGATAAGGACGAGAAAATCTGCGCCGCAATAGACAAGGTGGTGGCGGATATGGACGGCAAGGGTCGAGTTCTGATAAGGCCATCGGGCACCGAGCCACTAGTGAGAGTAATGTTAGAAGGTTCAAACGAGAAGGAGCTAAACAAGCTAGCCGACGGACTAGTGAAGTTGATAGAATCAAGGCTTAGATAGTAAGAAGTACGTTTTTTGCGCAGGACTTGTTTCTATATACAAGGCGCGCGATTGGCGAGAGAGCTAAGCATACTCACGTATGCGTGCGATGAGGAAAGCGCAGCAACGCAGTAGATAGGAAGAAGGACAAGCAAAAAATGTGTGGAATAGTTGGATATGTCGGCGCGGACAGCGCCAAAGATGTGATAGTTGATGGTCTAAAGTGTCTCGAATACAGAGGCTATGACTCCGCAGGGATAGCCCTCGTTTCGAAGGGGAAAATTCTGCTAAGGAAGGAATCCGGCGAACTGTCAAAATTGGAAAAGAAGATAACGGCGAAAGACTTCGACGGACAGATTGGAATCGGTCATACAAGATGGGCGACGCACGGTTCCCCAATCAGGGAAAATGCACATCCGCATCTGAGCACGGACGGAAAGATAGCCATCGTCCACAACGGCATTATCGAAAATTTCATGCAGCTTCGGGAAGAGCTTGAGCGCGAGCATGGCGTCACCTTCAAGTCCGAAACCGACTCGGAGGTAATCGCACATTTGATTGGTCTATCTTACGCAGAAAACGGCGGAGACTTGGTCTTGGCGGTGAGAGAGGCTACGGGAAAAATGCACGGTGCCTATGCAGTGTGCGTAGTGGCGGCGGACAATCCCGACACCATCGTCGCCATCAGAAAGGACGCTCCACTCATCGCGGGCACCTCGGACACCGGTTCATTCATAGCGTCGGATATTCCTGCATTACTGAAGTGGACGAGGGACATTTACCTTATCGAAAACGATGAACTCGTCGTCGTGAACAAGGACGAAGTCAGAATATATGACGCGGACAACACGCGGGTCAAACGCGAGCAAACCCACATTGATTGGGACGCGGCGGCGGCCGAAAAGGGCGGATACGAGCATTTCATGCTGAAGGAAATCTACGAGCAACCGGCAGGAATCAAGGAGACGCTCGAAGTCAGATTGGGCAAGCAGGGCGACATCAAACTCGACGGTATCGAGCTCTCAAAGGACTACCTCGACAATATATCAAAAGTCTATATCGTAGCCTGCGGGACGGCGAGCCACGCGGGTCTGATAGGCAAGTCCCTGATAGAAAAATTCGCGAAGATTCCCTGCGAAACGGATCTTGCCTCGGAATTCAGATACAGGGACCCATTTGTGGACGAGCACACACTCTTCATCTGCGTGAGCCAGTCGGGAGAAACCTCAGACACGCTTGAGGCTCTGCGTGAGGCGAAACGAAAGGGTGCACAGATTCTTTCGATAGTGAATGTGGTGGGAAGCTCCGTCTCGAGGGAGTCAGACCATGTATTCTACACGTGGGCAGGTCCCGAGATAGCCGTCGCATCCACAAAGGCCTACACTACTCAGCTTATGGCATTTTATCTCATCGCTCTGAAAATGGGGGAGATAAGGGGAGTAATAGACAAGGATTATCAGAAGAAGATAATAGAGGAACTCAGGCAACTTCCGGCAAAGGTCGAGAAGGTTCTCGAAGGTGAAAAGCTCATAGAGGAAATGGCAAAACGCTATTACAAGAAGGAAAACATATTCTTCATCGGGCGCGGCATGGACGTTGCAACGGCTCACGAAGCCAGCCTCAAGCTCAAGGAGATAAGCTATATCAACTCGTTTTCTATCGCGGCGGGCGAGCTCAAGCACGGCACGATTGCCCTCATCAGGCGGCAGACGCTCTTCTTTGTGTTGGCCTCACAGGACGCTCTATTCGAGAAGATGCTTAGCGGCATAGAGGAAATAAAGGCGAGAAAAGCACAGGTCGTGTGCATTACCAAGGAGACAAACGTCAGGGCTGAGGAAGTCGCGGACGAGACCTTCCTACTTCCGGATTGTATGGACGAAGTCGCGCCCATCCTCGCGGTGGTGCCTATGCAGATTTTGGCCTATCACATCGCGAAACTCAGAAAAAGGAATATAGACAAGCCGAGAAATCTGGCAAAATCCGTCACCGTCGAATAAAAAAAACTGCGGCTACATGTTATACTATTGGTAGTGCGAAGTGAAGCTGCGCGAGAAGTTGTTTTCATGTGATTTGCTGGGAGATTTGGTAACATGTTTAATCACGAAAGCCTAACAAAGAAGCAAGCCGACGCCCGTAGACTCAAAGACAGCAAGGATATGTTCAGAGGCTGTCTTCTGGGCGGTGCGGTCGCCGATGCCAAGGGCTACGACGTTTTGGAGGGTGGGAAGACCCTCATTTCCGACAACACTCAGATGGCGGCGTTCACCTCCGATGGTCTCATCTGGGCGGATCAGAGGGCGAAAAGAAAGGGCGTTTATGCCTACATTCCCTGTCTGTTTTACTCTTATCAGAAGTGGTATTACACACAGACCGGCAACCTTGCCGACAAGAATTACGACTTTATCCTCACGGGCGAAATCCTTGAATACGACGAGCTTTTTGCTCGGCGCGGCAAGGGAGTAACGAGCCTGAACGCCCTCGGCGAAAGTATCCAAAACAAATACGGCAGCCTGACGAATCGTATCAACAATTCCAAGGGTTGCGGCTGCGTCATGCGGGTCGCACCAATTGGTCTTTACTTCACAAGCAAGCCGGAAATGGCTTACAAAATAGGCTGCGAATCGGCGGCACTCACGCATGGACATTCGGACGCCATCATTTCGGCGGGCTATCTGGCACATGTGATTGCACTTTTGGCGGGGGGTTACTCACTCGACGACAGCATACTGCTATCCCTGAGCAAGGTGCGTGAAGACGAGCTCGAGTCTCCGGATTGCATAGAGCTCATCGCAAAGGCCATCAAGCTGTCGAAGGATACGAAGACCGCCTCAAGGGAGGCAATTGAGAGCCTCGGCGAAGGATATATCGCACCGGAAGCAATCGCAATCGCGACCTACATCTCGCTCAAATACAGGGAGGATTTCAAGGGTGCCGTGCAGGCGGCCGTCGACTTCAACGGCAACAACGACAGCATAGCGCCGATAGTTGGGAATATAATCGGAACAATGATAGGCAGCCTCGAGGTTCCCGCAAAATGGATTTTGGAATTGGAGCTCGCGGATTTGGTCATACACGGCTCCGACTTGCTCGTTTATAAGGTGGTTGAATATGGACTGGATTGCCGCGCTACGCTCGCAAAGACGATAGCATACTGTCATAGAGAGCGAAGCGAACGTGAGCGCAGCGTGGCAATCCATAGTAAATCGAATAGGAGAAAGCAATGCCGGATTATGACATCAAAGATATAGCACTCGCTCCTTCGGGCACTCAGAAGATAAATTGGGTGCGCGACCACATGCCGATTTTGAGAGGTCTTGAGGAACGCTACAGGGATCTCCCCAAGGAAAAGAAGCCGCTCAATGGCATTCGCGTGAGCCTCTGTATTCATCTGGAAGCGAAGACGGCCTATCTTTCTTTGGTGCTCCGTCATGCAGGTGCGGAGGTGTCGGTGGCCGGTAGCAATGTCCTCTCGACGCAGGACGACGTCTGCGCCGGGCTTGTAGCCGCAGGAATAAGCGTCTTTTCCGTTCACGGCGAGAGCGGTGAGGATTACGAAAAGCACCTTGAAAATTGCCTCGAGCTCAAGCCTCATATCGTCATCGATGATGGCGGAGACCTCGTTTCGCTCCTTCACACGAAGCGGAAGGACCTCTCTGAATTTGTCATCGGCGGTTGCGAGGAGACCACCACGGGCATCATCAGGCTCAAGGCTATGGAGGCGGAGGGAGTGCTCAGTTTCCCGATGATGGCGGTGAACGACGCGAAGTGCAAGCATCTTTTCGACAACAGGTATGGCACGGGTCAGTCCGTCTGGGACAGCATAATGCGGAACACAAATCTCATCATTGCTTCGAAGGTCTGCGTGGTGGCTGGCTATGGTTGGTGCGGCAAGGGGGTTTCTATGCGTGCGGCGGCGCTGGGCGGCTCAGTAATTGTGACGGAAATCGATCCGGTGAAGGCTATCGAGGCGAGAATGGACGGGTTCTCAGTAATGCCGATGGCTGATGCGGCTCCGCTCGGTGATATATTTGTTTCTGTGACGGGCTGCCGAGACGTGATCACTCTTGAGCACATGAAAGAGATGAAGGACGGCGCACTTCTCGCAAACGCGGGGCACTTTGATGTGGAGGTCGATGTGGCTACGCTGTCTGCGGCAGCTGAAACTCACTACGAGGCCCGAAAGAATATTGAGGCTTTCGTGCTTTCCGGCGGGAAGAGAATCAACATTTTGGCGGAGGGGCGGCTCGTGAATATCGCTGCGGCTGACGGACACCCTGCGGAGATAATGGATATGAGTTTTGCCGTTCAGTTTTACTCGGCACTCTATCTGAAGGAAAATCATGATACGCTTGGAAATAGGGTCGTGAATGTGCCGAATGAAATCGATGATGTCATAGCGAGGGAATGGCTCGCTGCAAACGGAATAGAGGTAGATACGTTGACCGATGTACAGGAAGCGTATTTGAATAGCTGGAAGATTTAGAACTAGATTCACTGCGGCAGGCCCCAGCACAGGTCGGGTCAGGCCCGCAATGACAAGAGGAGAAAAACATGGATGATAGAATACTGGAAGCGAAGGTCATAGAGTTCAAGAATTACCTGCACCGAATACCGGAGCTTGATAAGGAACTGCCGAAGACAAGGGAATACCTCATATCTTATCTGGAGAAACTGCCTTGCGAGATCGTGGACATCGGCGGAGACGGTTTCGCCGCTTTCTTTGAAGGCACAGCCGGACAGGGCAATTCCCCGACGCTCGCATTTAGAAGCGACATGGACGCACTTCCGATTGAGGAGGTCATAGATACGCCGTATAAGTCCATACATTCGGGTGTCATGCACGCCTGCGGACACGATGGGCACATGAGCATCTTGCTCGGTCTCGCTTCATGGCTCTCTGAAAACAAGGGCGATGTCAAAGCAAATGTGTTACTCGTCTTTCAGGCGGCGGAAGAGACCACCGGAGGCGCGATGGGTATCACGGAAAGCGGCATTTTAAAGGATTACTCGGTGGATTCTATCTTTGGGCTTCATCTGTGGCCGGGCTATCCTCTGGGCACGATCATTTGCCGAGAGAAGGAATTTATGGCCGGCACTTTTGTGCTTGAGATTGAGATTTCGGGTAGGTCGGTCCACATCGCTGACTGGAGACAGGGCGTGGATGCGCTCGAAGCGGGGGCGGCTTTCATCGAACGTGCTTATGAGCTCGAAACGCGTCTGCCCGACGAGATATTCAGACTGCTCAGATTTGGCAAAATGACGGCCGGAACCGGAAACAATGTGGTCGCTGAAAGAGCCTTCATCGAGGGTGCGGTCAGAGCTTACGACGACGCGACTTTCGACTTCTTCTTTGACGGGCTTGAGGCTATCGCACAGGATCTCGAGGCCGAAAAGCGTTGCAAAATCATCATGTGTCGTTCTATGGGGTATCCGCCTGTAATCAATCCATCGCCCCTATACGAGAGGACGAAGAAGACTCTTAGGGCGGCCGGTTTCGAGTGGTTTGAGCCAAATGCACCGATGATGCAGGCCGAGGATTTTTCGTATTATCAGACTGCGGTGCCGGGCATATTTCTGCATCTGGGCACGGGCCTCGAAGGGAAGCTGCACTCAAACGACTACGCGATAGATGATGCAGTGTTGATGAAGGGCGTCAAGCTCTTCAGGGAGATAGTGAATAGTTATGAGTGATTTTGAGAGTAAATATGCTGCGAGGGAGCTGCCAGTCGGTGCTTTTGTAACGAGGCTTGGGCCGAGCCCGACGGGATTTGTTCATTTGGGCAATCTTTATATGGCGTACATCAATATGAAACTTGCGAGGCAAACGGACGGCGTCTTTTTTCTCAGGGTTGAGGATACGGACAAAAAGCGTGAGGTGGCCGGAGCCATCGAGACGCTCATTTCTTCGCTTTCACACTTCGGCATCAGTTTTGACGAGGGAGTAATTGCTTTGCCTGATGGGACGCTGAATGAGGAGGGAAGCTACGGCCCCTATCGTCAGTCCGAGCGAAAGGAAATCTATGACTATTTCACGGAGAAACTTCTCACAGAGGGGAAGGCGTACCACTGTTTTCTGACCGAGGACGAGCTTGCTGAAATTCGCGAGAAGCAGGAGGCTGCAAAGCTCGTCACTGGTATCTACGGTGAGTGGGCGAGGTATCGGGATATTTCTACGGAAGAGGTCAGAGAGCGGATTTCCAACGGCGAGAGCTATGTCGTGAGGCTCAATGCGGACTATGCGGAGGGACAGAGTGAATTAAAGGTTTTTGATGGAATCCGCGGGGAACTTACTATGCCTGCAAACGTCATGGATGTCGTGATAAAGAAGGCTGACGGCCTGCCAACCTATCACTTCGCCCATGTCATAGACGACCACTTCATGAGGACGACCCATGTGATAAGAGGCGAGGAATGGCTGTCATCACTTCCGATACACATCGCACTGTTCGAGGCCCTCGGCTTTGAGCCGCCGACTTACTGCCACACCGCCGTGCTCATGAAAATAGATGAAAACGGCACGAAAAGAAAGCTGTCAAAGCGCAAGGATCCTGAGCTGAGTCTCAGTTACTATACGAGTGAAGGCTATCACCCCCTTGCTATTGAGGAGTATCTGCTCACCATCATCAATTCGGATTTTGAGGAGTGGCGTGCGGCAAATCCCAAATCCCCGACCGAGGATTTTGAAATGAAGACGGACAAAATGGGCGTGTCAGGCATCCTCGTTGACATCGAAAAGCTGAACGATGTATCGAAAAATACGTTGGTGAATATTTCTGCAGAAGAGCTTGCCGACTTCATGGAGGAGTGGGCAATGGCGGCGAGACCGGAACTCGCGGCGGTCTTCAAGCAAAATAGAATTACTCTGGAAAGGGCGATAGACATCGGCAGGTCGGGCGACAAACCGAGAAAGGATCTCGCCTACGCCGCCCAGATTTTCGATTTTCTCTCGTTTTTCTTCGACGAATATTTCGAAATCACAGACGAGCCGCCGGAAAACGTGCTGGCAGGCGATGTGAACGTATTACTTCTAGCATATCTTGATTCCTACGACCACAATGACGATAGGGACATTTGGTTCGACAAGATACGGGCGATAGCGGTAGCAAACGGCTACGCGGCGAAGCCCAAGGATTTCAAGAAAAATCCCGACGATTACAAGGGCCACGTGGGTGATGTGAGCACGGTCATAAGGCTGGCGCTTGTGGGCAGAACGTCCTCCCCCGACGTATACGAAATCCAGCAAATCCTAGGCGAGCAAAAAGTAAGAGCCCGCATCCAGGCAATGTTGGGATAGTAGTTCGCGGGGGATTTGGTTTTCAGTGATAATAGTGTGATATACTAAGCCCGGAAGGGGTGTTGGTGATGGAACCACAAAAATATTCTGCACAAGATATAGCAAATTGGTTCGTTCTCTACAACCAAAAATTTGTTGATGAAGGCGAAGCTGAGTTGATAACACCTTTGAAACTTCAGAAATTGCTTTATTATGCACAGGCTACTTTCCTTGCAATAAAGGATGAGGCTCTTTTTGAGGATGAAATATACAAGTGGGAATTCGGACCTGTAGTCCCGACACTTTACAAGAAATATTCCGACCTTGGGGCAAGAGGAATTGAACCCACATCGGTTGATACAGGTGGCACAAAGAAGGTAGATGATTTTTATGAACAATTGCTTGAGGCAAGTTATGAAAAATACAATAGATTTTCGGCTTATGGATTGAGTGAAAAAACGCATAGCGAAACTCCTTGGCAACGGACCAAGAGAAATGAAATAATATCCAAACAGGCGATACAGGAGTATTTCAAGAAAAATGTATATGTCGATGAAAAACTTTTCGCCGAAATACCTTGCCAATCCGAATTCCCAAGAAAGTGGTACGACGCCTCAGAAGACAGCTTCTGGGAGTCGTATGTTAAGTGAGTAATATTGCCCGAAAGTGACAAGCAAACCACCAAGAGAAAAAGGAGATTATCAGCTTCGATTTTTGGAAGGAACCGGACTTACGGTGCCGACTGTAGTTCGAGTGTCAGTTCCAATTCATTTACCCAAGGCAAATCTAATTCTGAAAATAGGGACCATTCATGAAAATGACAAATCAATATTAAAGGTGCTATATTCGGTAGATTGATAGTCATTGGTCGATGATATAAATGCATACATTGCAAATCGGACCGTTGGGATAATAACAAACGCCTAACGGGTATCCGCTAGGCGTGCTGATTTCAAAAGGTGTGCTCCTTTGACAATCCTTGCGCATCGCCCGGCCTCACCTATACATACTATAACATACTACTTTGAAATTTCAAGCACATTTTCACTTTTGTCTATCATTAAGTTACTACTCAAGGGCAGTAAAATAGAAAAGAAGTAATAACAATAATGGTTAATCCACCTGCCATAAACTTTGCCTGAGAACATCATAGTAGTCCTTTTCATTAAGAACAGGATTGTT
>JAISKC010000082.1 GCA_031261345.1 Eubacteriales Family XIII. Incertae Sedis bacterium
AATAGGGTCTTCGTGATTGCCGCTGTAAGTGTTGTCTTACCGTGATCGATATGTCCTATCGTCCCGATATTTACGTGCGGCTTGTTTCTTTCAAATTTTGCTTTAGCCATTTCATTACTTCCTTTCTACTACTTGTTTATCCGTCATTTATTTATTAATTTTCTCGATGAGACTTGCCGGCAGCTTTTCGAAATGATCAAACTGCATGACGTATACGCCTCTACCCTGTGTCTTTGATCTGAGATCCGTAGCATAACCGAACATTTCGGAAAGTGGCACAAAACCTCTGACGGCAACAGCACCCGTGTGGATATCCGTGCCCTCAATGCGACCTCTTCTCGCACTGACATCGCCGATGACATCACCCATGTATTCCTCGGGGACAGTAACCTCGATTTTGAATACAGGCTCGAGGAGCACAGGATTTGCCTGTTTTACTGCCTCTCTGAACGCCATCGAACCGGCGATCTTAAACGCCATTTCAGATGAGTCAACCTCGTGATATGAACCGTCATAAAGCTCAACGCCCACATCGACAACTTGATAGCCCGCGAGTGGACCGTTCTGCATGGCTTCCTTGATACCATCTTCGACCTTCGGAATGTATTCCTTCGGAATAGCTCCGCCGATGATACTGTTCTTGAATTCGAAACCTTCCCCTGGCTCTCTGGGATAAACCCTGATTTTGACATGACCGTATTGGCCGTGTCCACCGGACTGTTTCGCATACTTGTGATCGACTTCCGCGGTAGTCGTGATGGTCTCCTTGTAAGAAACCTGCGGTTTGCCGACATTTGCCTCGACCTTGAACTCGCGAAGGAGCCTGTCGACAATGATCTCAAGATGGAGCTCGCCCATGCCCGCGATGATAGTCTGACCCGTATCTTCGTTCGTATATGTCTTGAATGTGGGATCCTCCTCAGCAAGTTTTGCCAAAGCCGCACCCATCTTTTCCTGACCGGCCTTCGTCTTCGGCTCAATCGCAATCTCGATAACGGGATCGGGGAAGACCATAGACTCCAAGATGACCTTGTGCTTTTCATCGCAGAGAGTATCGCCCGTCGTGGTGTCCTTGAGCCCGACCGCCGCAGCGATATCACCCGAATAGACTTCCTCAAGCTCCTCTCTCTTGTTTGCGTGCATCTGCAGGATACGTCCGATTCTTTCCTTCTTTCCCTTAGTGGAATTGTAGACATAAGAACCCGACTTCAGCGTCCCCGAGTATGCTCTGAAAAATGCCAATTTTCCAACGAATGGATCGGCCATGATTTTAAATGCAAGTGCAGAAAACGGACCGTTATCGTCAGCCGGTCTATCGACGCTCGCACCATTGGAATCGACGCCTTCAATGGCGGGAATATCCACAGGTGAGGGTAGATAGGCAACGACTGCATCGAGAAGCGGCTGTATGCCCTTGTTCTTGTAAGCAGAACCGCAGATAACAGGAATCATCTCGTTGGCTATCGTCATTTTTCTGATAGCGTCGGCGATTTCCTGCTTCGTGAGTGGCTCACCTTCAAGATACTTCATCATGACTTCTTCGTTGGCTTCGGCGCAGGATTCCTGAAGTGCATTGTGCCACTCCTCCGCCGCTTCCTTCATATTGTCCGGAATCTCTACAGTTTCGTAGCTCGTTCCCAGATCATCCTGATAAATCTTTGCGTTCATTTCAACCAAGTCAACTACGCCCACAAATGTCTCCTCAGCTCCAATCGGAAGCTGGATAGGCACTGCGTTGGCCTTCAGTCTGTCCTTGACCATCTGCACGACGCGAAGAAAATCGGCCCCATTGATGTCCATCTTGTTGACGAAAATCATCCTTGGAACGCCGTACTTTTCAGCCTGACGCCATACAGTTTCGGATTGTGGCTCTACTCCACCCTTTGCGCACAAAACAGTAACAGCACCGTCGAGCACCCTTAAGGAACGCTCAACTTCAACTGTGAAGTCCACGTGTCCGGGGGTGTCAATGATATTGATTCTGACATCGTTCCACTGAGCCGTAGTCGCAGCAGAGGTGATGGTGATACCCCTTTCCTGCTCCTGCTCCATCCAGTCCATCGTAGCCGCACCATCGTGCACCTCACCGATTTTGTGGGTTCTGCCCGTGTAATAGAGGATGCGCTCGGTCGCCGTAGTCTTACCGGCGTCAATATGAGCCATAATTCCTATATTTCTTGTTTTATTTAGTGCAAATTCTCTTGGCATACTAACTCCTGCCTACCATCTATAATGGGCGAATGCTCTGTTAGCTTCTGCCATTTTGTGAGTATCTTCTTTTTTCTTCACAGACGCACCGGTATTGTTTGCTGCATCCATGAGTTCCTTCGCCAGACGATCTGACATCTTCTTCTCGCCTCTTTTTCTTGTGAAGCCCGTGAGCCATCTGAGTGCAAGAGTCTGTTTTCTGTCTGTCCGAACTTCCATCGGTACCTGATAATTCGCACCACCAACTCTTCTGGCCTTGACTTCCAGAATGGGCATGATGTTGTTCATCGCTTCATCAAATACTTCTAGTGGTTCTTTGCCTGTTGCCTCTTTGATTTGCTCAAAAGCATCGTAGACAATGGCCTGTGCGGTGCCCTTCTTTCCGTCGAGCATGATGCTGTTGATTAGTTTTGTAACAACAATGCTTCCGTATACCGGATCGGGCAGAATTTCGCGCTTTGGAATATTACCTTTTCTTGGCACTACAATTCCTCCTTTTATAGCGTAATTAATACGCGAGTACTCGTCAGTATAGAGACGTTTGCCCCTTCCTGCCGTGGCGCCGTTTAATTTATTTTTAACGGCACAATATTAACTTATTTGCCGAGATATTACTTACTCTTCGGTCTTTTGGCACCGTATTTGGAACGAGCTTGAGCTCTGTCCGCTACGCCTGACGTGTCAAGTATTCCCCTGATGACGTGATATCTCACGCCGGGAAGGTCCTTAACTCTGCCGCCCCTGATCATCACGACACTATGCTCTTGCAAATTGTGTCCGACGCCAGGTATGTAGGCGATAACCTCGATACCGTTTGAGAGTCTCACTCTCGCTACTTTTCTGAGAGCCGAATTCGGCTTCTTGGGAGTAACGGTCTTCACAGATGTGCAGACTCCTCTCTTCTGAGGTGAGCGTACATCGGTCGGCTTTCTTCTAATGGTGTTCAAACCCTTTAGCAGTGCCGGAGCTGTCGACTTCTTGACAGATGTTTTTCTGCCTTCTCGAACTAGCTGGTTAATTGTTGGCATACCTTTATATTTCCTCCTTTCTCAAATATTTTTTTACAAACGATTTTCCCCGATAAGAAATCAGGGAAAACCGCAGATAACTGTATCACACAAGTGGAAGGTGGGTCAAGCCCTTATTCCACCGTCTCGTCGAACTTCGCCGGCTCAAGTTCCCCCTGTGGAGTTACTCCGCCCTCGCTCATGATAGCAATCAAATCGGGATCTATCGAGTCAACACCGTCGTCCTCAGGAATAAGGAATTCTTCTTCCTTGCCGAAGTTCTCCATCTCCTCAGCGTGCTCCTTGTAGTCTACGCTGATCCCGTTGTATCTATGCATACCCGTTCCCGCAGGAATGAGCTTGCCGATGATGACATTTTCCTTGAGCCCGAGCAGATGGTCAACCTTTCCTGCGATAGCCGCACCCGTGAGAACCTTTGTCGTCTCTTGGAATGAAGCCGCCGAGAGGAATGAGTCGGTTGCAAGTGAAGCCTTTGTGATACCCATGAGGACATCGCTGACTTCCGCCGGCCTCTGACCCTCAGTAAGTCTCGCATTTGCTTCCTCCAAATCACTCTTCGAGCAAGTCTGCGAGGGGAGAAGAGTTGTATCTCCTGCATCCTCAATCCTGAATCTCGAAAGCATCTGACTGACTATGATCTCAATGTGCTTGTCGTTGATGTCAACGCCCTGTAGCTTGTAAACTCTCTGAACCTCTCTGAGCAGGTAATTGTAAACACCCTTCTTGCCCTGAAGCTCGAGAATCTGCTTCGGGTCAAGCGACCCATAGGTAAGAGCATCGCCTTTTGCAATGCGGTCTCCTTCCGAAACGAGTATTCTGCTTCCGAACGGAATTGAGTACTCCTTGTCTTCCTCTTCCGTCGCATCTATCGGACGCAGCAGAACAATCTTGCTGTTGTCGGGGCCATTACTGATTTCAATGACTTCGCCGTCTTCTTCAACGACCTTGGCAGGGCTCTTAGGCTTTCTGGCTTCGAAGAGTTCCTCGACTCTGGGAAGACCCTGAGTGATATCTCCGCCGCCGGAGGCACCTGCCGCGACGCCGCCCGTATGGAACGTTCTCATCGTCAGCTGCGTGCCAGGTTCGCCGATTGACTGTGCCGCCTGTATTCCGACAGCCTCACCGATATTGACCGGCTCGCCCGTTGCAAGGTTTCGCCCGTAACATTTGGCGCAAATACCTTCCTTGGCTTCGCAGGTCAGTGCCGAACGAATCTTGACTTCAACGATGCCTGAAACCTCAATCTCATGAGCTTTGTCCTCATCGATTTCCTCGTTTTTCTTGACGAGCACTTCTCCTGTCTCGGGATGGATGATGTCTTCAAAGGCAACTCTTCCGAGTATTCTCTGCGACAGTTTTTCTATGGTTTCCTTGCCGAGCATGAAAGCTGAAACCGTGATACCCTCCGAAGCTCCGCAATCGTCCTCTCTGACGATGACATTGTGTGAAACATCGACGAGTCTCCTCGTGAGATAGCCCGACTCCGCCGTTCTGAGCGCCGTATCGGCAAGACCCTTTCTGGCTCCGTTTGAACTGAGGAAGTATTCCAAAACCGACAGACCTTCTCTGAAGTTTGCCTTGATAGGAATTTCTATCGTCTTACCTGTAGCGTTTGCCATGAGGCCTCTCATACCGCCAATCTGACGAATCTGGCTCTTGGAACCTCTCGCTCCGGAATGTGCCATGATGTAGAGATTGTTCAGCTCGCCGAGCGAATCCATCAGGTCGTCGGCAACATCGTTCGTCGCCTTTTCCCATATCTCGAGTATCTTCGTGTAACGCTCGTTGTCCGTCGCAAGACCGGCTCTGAACACCTTTTCTACCGCTTCGACTTCAACGTCAGCCGCGTCTATTATCTCCTGCTTTGTATCAGGTATCTCCATGTCATCAATACTGATAGTAACAGCCGCCACCGTGGAGTAATGGAATCCCATTTCCTTGATGTGATCGAGCATGATGGCAGTCTCGGTATTTCCGTGCTTTCTGAAGCATTTCCCGATGATTTCACCGAGCTTCTTCTTGTCGCAAAGGAAATCGACCTCCAGAGCATACGGATCCGTTTCTCTGTCGATATAGCCGAGGTCCTGCGGCAGGTTTTCATTAAAGATGAACCTTCCGACCGTCCCGTCAACGAGCCGACCTCTCTTGTCGTTGCCTTCGAGGAAAACCCTGACCTGAACCTTCGAATGAAGCGAAACTTCACCACTGCGGTATGCCATGAGCATCTCGTCAAAATCGGCAAAGACCTTGCCGTCGAATATCTTTATCTCGCCGTTCTTCTCAATAGTCTCAGAAATATAGGCCTCGCCTCTCCAGTAAGTGGTGATGTGCTTCGGATCCTTAGGATCGATAGCGATACGCACCGGCCTATTTATTTCATTCTGTGTCTTCTGCTTCGGTAGATCGACAGGATTTTTGTCCTTCTCTCCCGTATGCGTCAGATAGTAACTTCCGAGGATCATATCCTGCGTAGGTGTCGTGATAGGCGAACCGTCCTTTGGTGCTAAGATATTGTTGACCGAAAGCATGAGGAAGCGAGCCTCAGCCTGCGCCTCCACAGTCAGCGGAACATGAACAGCCATCTGGTCCCCGTCGAAGTCAGCATTGTAAGCCGTACATACGAGCGGATGAAGTTTGATAGCCTTGCCTTCAACGAGCACCGGCTCGAAGGCTTGGATACCGAGTCTATGAAGCGTAGGTGCACGGTTTAGAAGAACCGGATGCTCCTGAATAACCTCGTCAAGGACGTCCCAAACCTCGGGGCTGACCTTCTCGACCATTCTCTTCGCACTCTTGATATTGTGTGCGCTCTCGTTGTTCGTGAGCTTGTTCATGATGAACGGCTTGAAGAGCTCGAGTGCCATCTTCTTCGGAAGACCGCACTGGTAGAACTTCAGCTCAGGACCGACGACGATAACGCTACGTCCCGAATAGTCAACACGCTTTCCGAGAAGATTTTGACGGAATCTCCCCTGCTTGCCTTTGAGCATATCGGAGAGGGACTTTAAGGATCTCGACCCTGCTCCCGTTACCGCTCTACCGCGTCTGCCATTGTCGATAAGCGCATCGACGGCTTCCTGAAGCATTCTCTTCTCATTTCTGATAATGATGTCAGGTGCGTTGTCTGCGAGCATACGAATCAATCTGTTATTTCTGTTGATGACCCTTCTGTAAAGATCATTCAAGTCAGCCGTTGCAAATCTACCACCATCGAGCTGAACCATCGGCCTGATGTCCGGAGGTATGACAGGAACGACTTCGAGTATCATCCATTCCGGCTTGTTGCCCGAAAGACGAAGAGCCTCAATGACTTCGAGACGACGAACCAGCTTGATTTTCTTCTGGCTTGTAGCCGTCTCAAGATCTTCACGAATCTGCAATGCGAGCTTGTCGAGATCAACACTTACAAGAAGTTCACGGATAGCTTCCGCACCCATGCCCGCCTTGAAGTCATTCTTGTAAAGCTCTCTGTATTCTCTATACTTCTCCTCGGTGAGAATCTCCATTGGATTCAAGTCCGTCGTGCCTGGATCGATGACGATATATGCCGCAAAATAGAGAACCTTTTCGAGGTTTTTCGGCGTCAAATCGAGCACGAGCCCTATTCTCGAAGGGATACCCTTGAAGTACCAGATGTGAGACACGGGAGAAGCGAGCTTGATATGCCCCATTCTCTCGCGGCGAACCTTCGCCTTTGTGATCTCAACTCCGCACTTGTCGCAGATGATACCCTTGAACCGTATCTTTTTGTACTTTCCGCAATGGCATTCCCAGTCCTTTGTAGGTCCGAAAATCTTCTCGCAGAAAAGGCCATCTTTTTCAGGCTTGAGTGTCCTGTAATTGATTGTTTCTGCCTTCTTGACCTCACCATGAGACCATTCGAGCATCTTTTCCGTCGATGCAAGACTGATCTTTAGAGATTTGAAATCTTTAAATTCATTGTCCAAGACTGCACCCCTTCCTATTCTTCTTCGCTGACTTCAGATATCTCATCCGAAGCCGGTTCGTCAATTTTTTCGTCGTCTGCTTCTTCAATGTTCAATGCAGAAGGTTCAGCTTCAAACCCTCTGTCGTCAAACTTCGAAGTTCTATCATCGGTTGTATCGTCAAGCTCCGTGAGCTTGCTTGTCGAAATCATCTTTTCGATTGATGAGCTCGAGCCCAATTCGACATATTCGCCCAAGTCTATCGGCTCGTCATTCTCACCTCTGATGATGACGTCGAGTCCGAGACTCTGCATCTCCTTGATGAGCACCTTGAACGACTCAGGAATGCTCGGTTCAGGGATATTGTTGCCCTTTGAGATAGCCTCGTAAGTCTTGACTCTTCCGAGTATATCGTCCGACTTGATAGTGAGTATTTCCTGAAGCGTATATGCCGCGCCGTATGCTTCGAGCGCCCACACGTCCATCTCTCCGAATCTCTGTCCGCCAAACTGAGCTTTGCCGCCGAGCGGTTGCTGAGTAATGAGCGAATAAGGGCCGGTTGACCTTGCGTGAATCTTGTCGTCAACAAGGTGATGGAGCTTCAGCATATACATATAGCCGACGGTGACGGGGTGATCAAAGTATTCGCCCGATCTGCCGTCCCTTAGAGGAAGTTTTCCCGTCTCGGGATAGCCGCAGTCCTTCAGCAGTTTGGTGATGTCGCCTTCGTGAGCCCCGTCGAATACAGGTGTACTGATATACCAACCCTTCTTCTTCGCAGCCAGTCCGAGATGAACCTCCAGAACCTGTCCGACGTTCATTCTTGATGGAACACCGAGAGGATTGAGCATAACCTGAAGCGGCTGGCCATCCTCCATAAACGGCATGTCCTCCTCTGGCAGTATTCTCGAAATAACACCCTTGTTTCCATGACGTCCCGCCATCTTGTCGCCGACGCTGATCTTTCTCTTGGTCGCAACGTAGACTCTGACGAGCTTGTTGATACCAGGTGAAAGTTCGTCGCCGTTTTCGCGGCTGAATATCTTGATATCTACAACGATACCGGTCTCGCCGTTCGGCACCTTGAGTGAGGTGTCTCTGACCTCTCTTGCCTTTTCACCAAAGATTGCTCTCAGGAGCTTCTCTTCGGCTGACAGCTCGGTTTCTCCCTTTGGAGTAACCTTTCCGACGAGTATATCATAGGACGTAACCTCAGCTCCGATACGAATGATACCCTCTTCATCGAGATCCTTCCTCGCTTCGTCGCCGACGTTCGGAATGTCCCTCGTGATGTCTTCAGCACCGAGCTTCGTATCTCTCGCCTCAGCTTCGTATTTCACTATATGAAGAGAAGTGAGCACATCGTTCATGACCAACTTTTCATTCAGAATGATAGCATCCTCGTAATTGTAGCCTTCCCATGTCATGAATCCGATAAGTAGATTCTTGCCGAGTGCTATGTCGCCCTCGTTGGTCGAAGGTCCGTCAGCAATGACCTCGCCGGCCTCAACCTTCTCACCCTGAATGACTATCGGCCTCTGGTTGATGCAGGTGCCCTGATTTGAGCGCCTGAATTTCAGAAGCGTGTATTCATCAACCTGACCCTTGTCGGTCGGATTGCCCTTATCGTCCTCAGACCTCTTCACCCTGATGATATTTGCATCGACGTAGTCAATCGTGCCGGCATACTTTGAAAGTACGACGACTCCGCTATCTCTGGCCGCCTTTGCTTCCATGCCCGTTCCGACGATCGGAGCATCGGTAACGAGTAGCGGCACCGCCTGTCTCTGCATGTTTGAGCCCATGAGAGCTCTGTTCGCATCGTCGTTTTCGAGGAAAGGAATCATCGCGGTAGCCACGGACACAACCTGTTTCGGGCTGACGTCCATATAGTCCACGATTTCCTTGGGCACGAGATCGATTTCTCCGCCTGCGCCTCTCGCGGCAACACGGGCATTCACGAACAGACCATCGTCAGTAAGTGGCTCATTTGCCTGCGCTATCGTGAGTTCTTCCTCTTCATCAGCCGAAAGGTAGTCAATCTTCTCAGTAACAACTCCCTTTTTCTTATCGACCTTCCTATAAGGCGTCTCGATGAATCCGTATTCGTTGACCTTCCCGTAAGTCGTAAGTGATCCGATGAGTCCGATGTTCGGCCCTTCAGGTGTCTCGATCGGGCACATTCTCCCGTAATGGGAATAGTGAACGTCTCTGACCTCAAATCCAGCCCTTTCTCTTGAAAGTCCGCCAGGTCCGAGTGCACTGAGCCTTCTCTTGTGCGTGAGCTCAGCGAGCGGATTGTTCTGATCCATGAACTGCGACAGCTGTGAACTTCCGAAGAATTCCTTGATTGCCGCCGTAACAGGTCTGATATTCATGAGTGCCTGAGGCGTGCTGCCCTCGACATCCTGTGTGGTCATTCTTTCCCTGACGGCTCTGTCCATTCTGGCAAGACCGATACGGAACTGATTTTGCAGAAGCTCGCCAACCGTGCGAACACGCCTGTTGCCAAGGTGATCGATGTCGTCGATGTTTCCTATCCCGTAAGGAAGACCGAATATGTAACTGATGGATGCGACCATGTCGTCCGCCGTGATATGCTTGGGCGACAGCCTATTTCTGAACCTCCTAAGATTCTCGAGGTTCTTATCCTTGATGGCCTTCTTGAATTCGTCGTCTAGAAGAAGAGCTTCGAGCTCAGGGTAGTATACCTTCTGCGGAATACCGGCCTTCGCAAAGTTGGCACCTTTCGTATCGATGTACTCACCTATGTCAACAAAACGGTTTCCGATGACGTTGACTACAACAGGTTCACCAAGAGGCGTCTCCTCCTCCGTCTTCACGGAAGCGTATAGCACGCCGGAGTTTTCTATCAATAGAGCGAGCTCTTTCGAAATCGGCTCGTCATTCACCTCTGCAATCACTTCACCCGTAGAAGGGCTGACTACATCTTTGGCGAGAACCTGTCCGACCAATCTCTGCGAGAGACCGAGTTTCTTATTGTACTTGTACCTACCGACCTTCGCGAGGTCATATCTCTTCGCGTCAAAGAAGAGGTTTTCAAACTGCCTTTGAGCATTGTCCTTCGATGCAAGATCTCCTGGCTTAAGCTTCTTGAAAATCTCGATAACGCCATTTTCATATTCTCTTGCAGGGTCCTTTTCGAGCGTCCTAAGAAGCCTCGGATCGTTTCCGAAAAGCTCTATGATCTCCTCGTCCGAACCAAGTCCGAGCTCAGGCAGATAGCCGAATGGATTTCTGCCGTCCTTGTCGGAAGCGCCTTGGCTGAGAGCCCTGAGCATTGTCGTAACGGGAAGCTTCCTCGTGCGATCGACCTTGACGTAGACCACTTCATTGTCATCTGTTTCGTATTCAATCCAAGCACCCCTGTTTGGAATCACCTGTGCTGCATACAATTTCAGAAGAGTAGCCTTCTCGCTATCAGCCCATTTGAAATATGGCCCGGGGGAACGAACGAGCTGTGTAACCACGACTCTCTCCGCACCGTTGCATATGAAAGTACCCTTCTCTGTCATAAGAGGGAACTCGCCCATAAAGACTTCCTGTTCTTTGATCTCGCCTGTCTCATTGTTGATGAGGCGGACGCCGACCTTCAGTGGGGCACTATAAGTTGCATCTCTTTCCTTGCACTCTTCCTGATTGTATTTGGGAGGGTCGTCCGGGGTATTAAATGCATGACTCGTAAATTCAAGCATCAGCTTTCCGCTGACATCTTTGATTGGTGAAATGTCAGCGAAGACTTCTGAGAGCCCTTCGTTTACAAACCAGTCATAAGATTCTGTCTGAATTTGGATGAGATTTGGCATGGTTGCCACTTCGTTAATCTTCGAGTATTGCATGCGCTCACGCTTGCCGATTTTAACCGGTTGGGGCATATTCATCACTCCTAACTATAGAACTAAAGCACATTAATGTCAGTCTATAATAATATCACTTAGAGCAAGATGAAGCAAGCACAATTTTGAATAAAATTGAAAGAAATTTGAACTCCTATTGAGTCCCTGTTCGATTTCTATACTATAATACAAGCAGAAGAAGTTTGCAAACAGAATTTTTGCGGCAATCCACCGGAGGTAAAGGGAATGTACAAAGTAATAATATATAACGGCGAAGGCAATGGAGTAGACGTTGAGAAGGCTCAGCTTCAGGCGGAAGGCCTTTCGGACAAGTTCAATATCATTCGCATGGATGGCGATTTGGACGAGGAGTTTTTCGCAGAGGCCGCAGACGCCGATGGAATCATCGCGTGCTACACGCAGTTTGACAGAGCAAGGCTCTCCGGTCTAAGAAGATGCAAGGTCATCGCCGTTCACGCCATCGGTGTCAACAACATCGACCTTGAGGCGGCGAGCGAACTCGGCATAGCAATCTGCAACACTCCAACCTATTGCATTGAAGAAGTTGCGGTTCATACGATAGCGATGATGCTCGACGGTGCAAGGAAACTCACACAGTTTGATAGGAAAATTCAAGGTGGCGCTTGGCCTTCCGTCTCCGGCTGCGGCAGGATATATAGGACAAAAGGTCGCACCTATGGGCTCGTAGCCTTCGGAAACATTCCAAAGCGAATAGCGCAGCTCGCGCAGGCCTTTGGTATGAACGTCATAGCCTACGACCCGTTTTGCAAGCCAATAGATTTCGAGAAGACCGGAGTTCGCCGTGCCGATACCCTTGAAGAACTATTCCAAACCTCAGACTACATCTCGGTTCACACGCCGCTGCTTCCGGAGACAAAGCACATGATCGGAAAGGCTCAGTTCGATGTGGTGAGAAGAGGTGCAATCATAGTAGCCACCGGCCGAGGCGGCGTCATAGACGAGCTCGCCCTAAAGGACGCTATTAATGAAGGAAAGATTTCATTCGCGGCCCTCGACGTCATAGAAAATGAAGTAACGCTTGCGGGTTCATCGGACAGCCCACTGATGGGCATGGACGAAGCAATCTTCACCCCACACGCCGCCTATTACTCCGAAGACTCCCTTATCCAGTGTCGCTCGGAAGCAATCTCTCAGGTCTGTGATGTGCTCGAGCGGAAAATCAGGCCTTTCGCCCAAGTGAACTAAGTTCCGAAGACTGTCCTGTATGACCTTGCAACAAATTTGTATGTGGTCTTGGTATTGAAAGTCTCACCTCTGCGAAGAATGGCGGACGGAAAATTCTCCTTGTTGACCGCGTCGGGGAAGTTCTGGGTTTCAAAACAAACACCGCTGTATTTGCCGTATGTTACTCCGTCACGCCCTTTCGTCCCGTCCGCAATGAAATTTCCGGTGTAGAGCTGCATACCTGGTTGATCCGTCCAGACCTCAACAGCTCGGCCCGTCGCAAAATGCATGACGGCTCCGACATTTCTGTATCCCGTCCCATTCAGGACGAAGTTGCTGTCAAACCCATCCGATTTTTTCACCTGCTCATAGTCGGAACCTATAGCACTCCCAATGTAATTTGCCGTGCGAAAATCCATTGGCGTTCCAGAGACCGAACGTATCTCACCCGTCGGGATACTCTCGCCATTCGTGACCGTGAAGGCGTCCGCGTCGATCCGAACCGCATGACCGAGCACATCAAGCTTGCCGCCCGATAGATTGAAGTAAGTGTGATTTGATAGGTTTATCACGGTGTCCCTGTCGGTTTCGGCGTGATACTCGATGTTGAGTTCGTCATCATCGCTCAAAGAAAAAGACACGACGACATTGAGATTTCCGGGGTAGCCCTCTTCGCCGTCCGGACTACTGTATGCCAAGGCTATCCCATTGCTCTTCTTGCTCGGTGCCAGCGGCGTCCAGACTTTCTTGTCGAAGCCAGCTACTCCGCCATGAAGCTGGTTCTTTCCCTCATTCGCGGCGACCTCAAACCTCTCGCCTCCAAGCGAAAATGAAGCACCGCCAATCCTGTTTGCGAACCTGCCGAGGGTCGCTCCGAAATACATCGTGCCCTGCACATACTCTTCCAATGTATCGTAGCCAAGAACGATTTCATCCAAATTGCCGTCCTCATCGGGCATGCGGATTGATAGAATTGTAGCCCCATAGTTGGAAATCGCCACAGAATGACCCTTATCGTTCACCAAATCAAAACGACAAATATCGTTGCCCATAAGCCTCCCCCTTCGGTCACCTAAAATGCATGTTATAGAATTACTATACCACTATTTTATGTAATTACTACACAAAAATTACATAAACTTCGCGAAGGCTACTTTTTCACCTTTGCTGTTGCCTTTGAGGTCTTCGTCGTTGCTTTGTAATTTGCCTTTTTTGCCGTAACTTTCACGGTGATTTTTTTGCCTTTGCTCGCTTTTGTCAGCTTGTAAGTGCTCTTTGTTGCCTTTGCGATTTTCTTGCCGTTTGCGTACCACTGGTAGGCGAACTTGGGCTTTGGACTCCATGTGCCTACCTTCGCAGTCAGCTTTTTGCCAACTTTGACCGTGCCAGTAATTTTCGGGGCAGGAGCCTTTTTGAAGGCCTTGACCGCCGCGGGCGTGACTTTTGGCTTCAGAACCTGCTTCACCTCCGGCTTCCCCGTCTCCATGAAAGATACGAAGTTCCCGTAGTCTATCAGGCCATAGCCGTATTCAGTATCCCAACCAGTCGTGCCCAAATCCTCGCTCGATTTTTCAAGTAGGCTACGCATTGTCTGCACAGTAGCGTCGGGATCATACTGCTTCGCAATTACTGCAAGCCCTGTCGCAAAAGGCGTCGCCTGCGAGGTCGGCGAGAAAGAGACGACCGCATCGAGCCCATTCCCGAAGTTTGAGCCTTCAGTGCCCGACTTCACCCATCTCTTTTTGTCAGAAAAGCCCACGGCCCCAACGCCGATGACGCTGTCGTATGCCGCCGGTGCACAAAGGGTGCTCCTATTTTCATTCCCCGCGGCCGCCACAAGAATGACGCCTTTTTCGGAAAATGCCCTGTAGATCTCAGCCTCCTGAGAACTGACCGCCGCCGATCCGCAGCTCAGGTTTATGACGTCCGCACCCGCATCAATGGCATAATCAATAGCCTTGTAGAGCGTAGATGTGGAAAACCCGCTTCCGTTTGAAACCTTTATCGGCAGTAGCTCAATGCTGTCGGTCGGACCGGCCTTGCCGATACCGTTGTTCGTCTGCGTGAAAAGCCTCTTGACCACCTCAGTGCCATGCCCGTGTTTGTCGCTCGTATCCGCAGGATCCGCACCGGAAACAAAGCTGTAGCCCTGCAAAATGTTGGATACCTTCATGTCGCTGTCGGGATTGAGCCCCGTGTCTATGACGGCAACCCTCACGCCCTGACCAAAATAGTTCCTCTTCCACGCCCCCTCCGGATTCATCGTGTGGAGCGTCATTTGGGTGAATTCGTAGGAAGAGCCCGCCGTAGTTACATAATCAGGGTCGTTCGGCACGCCATCCTCTTCAAGATTGTTGAAACTCACCTCGTTGTCGGGCAAAATATATTCGATGTCGTCCGCAGTAGCCACAAACCCGGGGATATCGTTCAGCTCGTCCACGGCGAAATAGCTGTCCGCAATCACTTCGCTTTCGGGAGAGGCTTCAATCATATCTTCATCAACCGCCTCGTCCTTCATCTTGACGATGTATCCGAAGGAGCCCGCCGAAATTTCCGTCTCAACGACCAAGGACTCCAAATTTTCTTCGTCAAGCCCCACTTCCTCCAAACCGGAAATGCCGCCCGAGCCGTCAGAGCCATCGGACAGCGGCACATTTGGGCTCTTGATCACGGTAACGCCCGAGTCCGGCGGCCTTCCGACCGCATAAAAAGCCACCACAACAGACAAGGCTATCATGGCGGCCAATAATTTCTTAGATTTCATAAACTTCAAAAGTTTATCTTTATTCTGGTTTTCCTTTTCCATCAAGTTCTTTTATGTCGGGGAGTACCTTAGCACTCCCCGACGTATCCCCATTTCTTTTCCCCAACTTTGTGGATTCTATCCACCCACACCATTCCCACATGGCGCGTCAAAGAACCTGTTTGTTCTTACGAACTATTTTACAACTTTTTTCGTCTTAGCGGAAGCCTTTTTTACTGTCGTGTAACCAGCCTTGGTAACGGTAACTTTCACAGTAATTTTCTTTCCTACCTGTGCTTTCTTCAGCTTGAGTGTAGCCTTCGTTGCACCCTTGATAGCCTTGCCGTTTGCATACCACTTGTAGGCATATTTGGGCGATGGAGACCAACCGCTCTTCTTTGCAGTCAGCTTCTTCCCGACCTTTGCCTTGCCCGTGATCTTGATCTTGCCTTTGACAAGCGTACCCTTAGCCACCTTTGCTGTCGGATTGGACTTCACCCTATCGAATTCCTTGCCCGATATGCCCGTTACTTCCACCGCGATGGTCTTTCCAAGCTCAGCGGCAGTAAGTTTGTAAGTCTTGCCGGTCGCATTGGCGATCAAGTTGCCGTCTGCATACCACTTGTATGTTGCTGCCTCGTCAAGATCCTTATTCCACCTGACATCGCTCACGGAAAGCGTCTTTCCGACTTTGAGGATAGACTTGTTCGCATTGTCCTTAGTAATGACGGTAGGAATACTCTCATAAGAAAATACAACATCGCCCTTGATTTCCGTGTCTCCAAGACCGTCCTGCGCCTCAAGCTCTATTGCGAATTTTGCGATATTGAGGTTTGAAATCGCAGCTACGATGTCCTGTAGCGTTGACGTTCCGCTTAAATACACGGACAATGCTATCAAAATTTGATCTCCAAACGCATTATGCACTTCTTCCGTAACCCACTTTTCAGACGAATCAATTCCCACCCCATTTACACTGGATTTCACGGTAATCGAGGTCAGATAAGCATCGGTGATTGCATTCTGCAGCAATGCGAGGACAGCCGTATTGTCCACTACCGGAGTGGTGTCCTTTGTGCCGGGAGCCTGTGCAGAGGCAAATGCCGTGCTTGCGATTGCGAGAGCATCAGTAGCATTTACAATATCTGCCTTGCTTGAATTGCTGTCATCAGCTACATTCTGCGCGACAAAAATTGCATTGGCAAATACGATATAGGCACTCTCAGAGACCCAAGTGTCGTCTGGCAAAACATTCAAACCGTCCGCACTGATTTGCACCGAACTCAATGCCGTGTTCGCAACAGTTATCGCACTCTGTAATGCAGCAAGTTCAACAGTCTTGTTCTCAGGTGCAACAAGCAGACCATCTTTAATTGAGCTCTCAAATGCAAACTTTGCAACGTTGAGGTCGGAAACCGCATTCACAATATCCGCTACGGCTACAACCTGCGTTTGCAGTGTATCATACGTGTCATTTGCTGTAGCTATCGCAGCTGCAAATGCTGTAGTTGCCGCCGATGTGGTCCACTGATTTGCCGGTGCAATATCAAGCCCACCTGCATTGCTGATTGTCGGAATGGTCACAACCTCGGCGACATCAATTGCATTCCTAAGCAGTTCGAGCAATTCAGAAGCCTTCGTGATTTCTATGTCCTTGGTGGCAAGAAGCACGTCCCACTGACGATCATTGTATTTGGTGACGGCATAAGCCGTGAGAGTCGCACCCACCTTTTGCGGAACAGGACCCCTAGGTACAATTCTATTGCCCTCTATCTTGTAGTAATAAGCTGCAGAATCATTAAGGCGATACTCAAATGTCACGCCAAGACTTTCAAGAGGAGCATAATATCCCTCACCCCAAATCAGACTGTCATAATTCGTGCTCAATGTATTATCTGTATCAATTGAATAGACATCATCTGTCCATGCAACGTCGTTCTTCAGCAATGCTACATTGCCCTGCGTATTGATGTAGTCCAAAATCTCATATGCGTTTGTATACAAAGAACCAAGGTCGTCCACGAAATCGTACAATGTATCTTCGGCTACATAAGAAGCGACTTTGGTAGCCAAAATCTTGTATACTTCAGCGGCAATGGTAGCACCTTGCTCAGTAAAGCGTAGGTACTGTGGATTGCCATTTCCTTGTGGCTTGAAAATAAGCCCGACAAGTTGCTCTGCCAATGCGGAATCACCACCAAAAAGTTCGGTCGCATATCCAACAATCTCGGGATACTCAGCTTCGAGCGTATCGAAAATCGCTTCCGATTTAGTACTGATTGCGCTTGCAAGTGCACCGGTAGGAGCATCTTTGTATTGGTAAATATACTTGCCCAACAAATTTTTGAGATAATCTATATCATTTGTAGGATTGAGTTCGTCTACATCATTTGTAGGATTGAGTTTACTAAGCACTTGTTCCTGTGAAAATTGGCTCGCAAAATTTCCAACCAGATTCAATGCATCCAAAACAAGTGTCTTTGCTTCATCGCTAAGATCTGCGGCATTTACCTTCACGGCAAGTGTCTCCCAAATGCTCGGGATACCATCTCCACCCTGATTGATGTTGTTGAACAAATTCTCAAGATCGAGTGTGCCATCAGTAGCGTTCACTGCATGCTGATATAGCCACGAATCAGAGGCGGCGAGTGCAAAAATCTCACCACCCTCATTGGGCTCCCAAGGAGAAAGCTGCTGAAGAATTTTCGCCTTTACGACAGGAAGAATCTGTTCAAATATGTCTTTAACAGCCTGAACATCTTCGGAGTCGAAAACATTGAGCAATCCGTCTTTTGTTTGGCTGTTGCCACCCACGTAAAGGACGACTTCTTTGAGCCCATTCAATGCAACCTGCGTTTCAGTCAAAATATCATTTACAGTAACTTCATCAGCCTTGATTTTTGCCAAGAAAGGTTTTAGTTCGTCCTTTGCCGCTCTGACAAAGGCATCAGCTTTGGCACTGGCTTCATTGAGCTTGTCAAGATAAAATGAAAAATCCAAATCTGTACTGCTTAGCTGAGCAATCACCGGAACAAGCGGAGTGATAGCCGCTTGCAACTCATCAAGTGTAGTAGCGTCGGCAAGATACGACTCAACAATTCCGCCAATAATCGGACTGATTTTGTTTGCCTCAAGCACTATGAAGTCCTTGGCAAAATCAGTGGTTGACTCCCCGAGCACATCGGCAATCGTATGCCCGTTTGCAAGCGGAAGAACGTCAAGCTTTCCAAGCAATTTGAAAACTTCTTCCAAAGCAGCGTTGAGTGAAGCAGCATTTGAAGTGTCAACATTGAAAATCTCATTGAAATTAATCTGATCCGCACCCTCGCCAACTTCGATCGTAGCTTTCTTCGCAGAAAAATCAGCCGCAACTATCGCCGGAGTAATCTCAAATTCGGCTAAACTTACAGTATCCTTATTTGTACAGAATACTTCATAAACTGCTTCATCGGTTTGAATCGCAAGTGCTGCTTCCGCTGTGGCTTCAGAACTAAGAATGGTCTCCGTTGATTTACGAGCGGCACTTTCTATCTGTTCTTGCGTCCAAGTTGGATTGCTAAGCGTTTTGGAAGCAACTTGGTAAGTGTATACATAATCATATCGATTTACATTCGATACTTCGCCTAGGCTACCATAACCAGTAGGTTTCGATGAATCAATAACGTAATATCTAAAAGTCGTTGTAGTATTCTTCATTTCCTCATATTTTGCATCATATGCCGTTTGCCAGATAGCCAAAAGTCTTGCATATGCCTCATCAGATAATTGAAGCCCTGATGGATTTGTATTAAATGCTTTCGACAATTCCTGCAAATCTCTCACAAACGAAGTGGAATCCCCCGTAATTGTGAGTAGATTTTCAATAAGTTCCTTATTGTCTGAGCCAAAATCGAAATCAGGATTTTTAGAAATTGTACGTACAATATCTTTTACAATATCGGGAAGTACAATTGTATCCGAAATCTCATCTCCAACCATATCAGCAACATCAGAGACCTGAATTTGGTTGCCGGATAAACCCATTGTCAACAAATTCACCAACAAATACACGTTACCATTGCCACTTTCTGCTGGAATACTAACTGGTTGATTTGCTGTATAATTTCTCCCTTTTGACCAAGATTTACTTTTTGATGCACCATCAGAGTCAGTCCTAAATAGACTATAAATAACCTGATTATAATCAACAACACCATCTTCATCATCAAAGTCACCATTTTCAACTCTATCAAAAAAACTGAAGAGTTTATCGGCATTAGCTTTAGCCGCCGCTTCACTGTATGTATCTACTGCAAACGCCTTAATTGCATTGGCAGGTATGATACCGGCCATTAAAGCGAATACGAGTAGAATGGCTAACATTCTCTTTAGACTATAACGTTTAAATACCCCCCCCCATAAATTGGAAGAAGTTGCAAAATTAAGCATAGTTTCACCTATTGCCTTTCTTGCCACGGCTGGGTGACCCCCAACAAATTAGATAGATACCAACAGCCCTCTTTGACACCGGTGACCGTAATTCCCCACACCACTGCCGCCAAAATCTGCGGTAATAAAAAGAATAAAGTCATAATATCAGCTTTACACAGATTTTACAATGCAAATTTTCCAAGTGAATTTTTTGAATTTTCACACAGGTTTACAAAATCTTTTGGGATAGGAAAACGGCACTGACTTTCGCCTGTGCCGTTTTTGTAGTGCTATATTCAGTCCTGATTTAGGTCCTACTTAGATAGCTCTGACATTTGCAGCTCTGAGTTTGCTGCTGTTTCTGGGATCAGTTTCCACATCAAATGTGACAGCCTGACCTTCCTGAAGATTTTTGATTGCATCATCAGAAATGATTGCAGAGAAGTGTACGAATACATCGTCGCCGCCATCATCGTTTGCGATGAAGCCAAAGCCTTTTTCAGAATTAAACCATTTTACTTTTCCGTTACTCATTACATACCTCCATGTAGTACTTAGCACCTTGTTCTCCAAAAAAATATCTCACATATCTCTTATCAACCGTCGGACTTCCAATGGCTAACAAAACATGTGAGGCAGTGAAGAATCTTAGATGTACCTTGAGTATACATGAAAAACCGACGAAGTCAAAGCTTTTTTTCTAATTTCTGGGGATTTCCAAGGTATATTTCGGTGTTATACTACTTATATGGAAGATAATCGAACGAAAACAGAAGATAAAGCCAAACTCAGGGCAAAGTACAAAAGGCTACGCAATGCAATTCCCAAAGAAGTTGCTATGGCTTCCGACAAAGCGATAACAGCGAATTTTCTGGCGAGCGAAATTTATACGAAGGCAGATGAGATATTCACCTTCGTGAGCATCGGCGATGAGATAGACACGCTTTCGATAATAGAGAAGGCACTATGTGACGGCAAAAAGGTCTTTGTTCCCTTCACGATTTCAAAGCCAAGCAAGGGCGAAGGCGGCAAGATGAAAGCAGTAAGGATATGCGGGCTTGAAGATTTGGAGGAGAAAGACTTTGGACTGAGGGAGCCGAGAGAAGATTTGGCTAAGCGAAATGAGGAGATGGATTCACCGGTGCGTGCAGGGGCACGCCCGGCACAGGTCGGGTCGGGGCACGCAATGACAAGGCCGAAGGCCGAAATGACGGGGGTGGATTGCGGGTCGGAGCCCGCAATGACAAGGCCTGAGGCCGGAATGACAGGGGTGGAGGCCGCAATGACAAGGGTGGTAATTATAGTTCCAAGTCTGGCGGTGGACAAAGAAGGCTACCGAATAGGCTACGGAGGAGGCTACTACGACCGCTACCTAAAGGAACATCAGGAAAACCCACCAGTCCCCCAATGGAATTTCAAAACCGTAACACTACAGCGAAAAGCTTTCGTAGTCCCCACAATCCCTCACGAGCCACACGACCAACCAATAAACTACATAATCACAGAAGAAGGCACAATCCAAACAAAAGCATAGCTGTGGCGCGCCCAAAATGAGCAGCCTGACAAGTGGTGAATTTGCAAATCGTGCAGATGTGATTTTGGCGAAATTTTGGCACTGTCTGAACGACGCCTTAGCGTCGTGAGTTTGCCAAAATTCCAAAATCGCAGCTGTAACGATTTAGCGCAAATTCCCACTTGTTGTTGGGGCTCATTTTGGGCGCGCCACAGCTATGTACTATTTAAGCAGGCTCAATCTTCGAGATCCAAGTCGTCCTCGGGTGGTGGCTGTTTTCGAGGCAGGTCCATCATATCGATAATGGAGATAGCGACCTTGCGAGGACTTTTGATTTGCGGCTTGCGTACGACAGCACTTTCATAGTCAACGCCCAGAGTATTCAGAAGGAAAATGAAGATAGGCACACCAATCAGAAGTCCCCAAGCCCCCAAATAGTACTCGGACACAATCAGCACGATGAAAACAATACTGGCAGGCAACGCCGTCTTTGCCGACATGAGCTTAGGATTGAGCACATAAGCCTCGATAACGTGTATCACGATGATCATTATCAAGACCTGAATCACCTTGGTCAATCCGCCAAAGTTGAAGGCGATGATCGAAAGAGGCACGAGCGAAATGATAACACCGGCGACAGGAATGAGTCCCAAAATCAAAATCATTACCCCCAAAGCGAGGATATCCGAAAAGCCCAATATACTGAGAATTACCATAGAGAGCACACTGTTGATCGAGGCTATCATGAGCTGAACCCGCATCACCTTGCCAAACGTGTTGCAGAAACTCCGTCCGAACGCATTGAGATGTTTGTAGATGTAAGCAATCTTGCTGGTCTCGAGCTTTTGCGTGATCGCCTTGATCTTGCGCTTTTCAAGAATCAGTATGAAACTGAGAGCCAACGCCAAAACAAAATCCATACCTATTTTGCCGGCAGCAACTATCATAGAGCCCAATAGGTTTCCGCCAGAATTGATATATGCATTGATGTCGAGGTTTTGAAAGATGACCGCAAACCTCGAGGAATCAAGCTGCGTAGCCGCCTTATCGAGATCAAAAGAGCTGAAAATGGCAGCGATTTCCGTGGCCTGCTTCACGATAATGGGCAGGATATAGAGAACAGCCCAGACCGCAACGAGAATAATGGCGATGTAAAGCAGAACGATAATGAGCCACCTAGGGATGCGTCTGAGACCAGGTATAGATTTGAACGACCGGCGTATTTTCCTCTGCAAACGGTAGAATACAAAAGTGAGTATGAACGTGAGAATCGAAAGCTCAAGCATGAACCAGATGGTCATGAGAATGAGAACAAGTACAGCAATAGTCAGAATGCGGCCTTGCGTGTCCTTTGGCAGCACCACACCGATATCGCCAGTGCCCTTCAGGTTTTCACCCTCCCTGTTCTCCGTCATCGGGTCCCTCGCCCCTCCTTATATAAAAATCCTCAACTATATCGATCGGAGTTACCTTCGATGCGATCACAGCCGGTAGCTCCTCAGGCTGGTGCTCTTCTCTGCCGCGGACAACTACGATTTTTCCTTCGAGCACAGCATCGCTGCATTGCTCAAACGTTTTCGGAAATACAACTACCTTCACGCTTCCTAGGAGGTCTTCAAACAGCATGGTCGCCATCATCTTCCCCTTCTTTGTCTGGAATACCTTCGCATTCTCTATCAGCCCCACCATTATAACATCTTTCGGCTTTGGCATGTCCATATTATCATCGAGATTGCCTATGATATCCGTGTTCGTGTTCGAGACCTTTTCTATCAGCCATTTGTAATCATCGAGCGGATGACCTGACATATAGACGCCTATGACATTCTTTTCGTGCACGAGCCTTTCATAGAGCGGCCAATCTTCACAGGAAAGATCCTCGCCCGCATCCCCCGTCTCGGCATTTATCAAATCGAAAAGCGTGGCCTGCCCCTCAATTACTCGTTTGCCCTCAGTCCTCGCCTGCGCCTGATAGAGCTCCACCTGCCGCATGGCAAGTGCTCTGTTCGGCTGAAGCGTGTCAAAGGCTCCGGCATATACGAGACAGTCAAACGCCTTCTTGTTCACATTTGTTATGTCAATATTATCGACAAAATCTCTGAGGTTTTTGATGGGAACTCCGCTCTCCCTGATAGCGACGATGTGCTCTATCGCTCCCTCGCCGACATTTTTGATGCTTCTGAGCCCCATTCTGATGGCACCGTTCTCCGCACTGAACTTTCTCTGGCTGTCAGTCACGGTAGGCGGCAGTATCTTTATACCGAGGTCCGCCGCATTTCGAATATACTGGGCGACCTTCGTACCGTCACCGCCCATGAAACTGCTCATCAGAGCCGCCATGAATTCTTCGGGATAATGTGCCTTGAGGTAGGCCGTGCGATATGAAACGACAGCATAGGCTGCCGCATGACTCTTGTTGAAGGCGTATGAAGCGAAATCAATCATCGCGTCGTATATCTGGTTTGCGATTTTCTCGGGTATACCGTTTGCGACACAGCCTGGCACATCTCTGCCGTCGTCGGACACAAGCCCATGAACAAAATACTCACGCTGCTTCTGCATCACGCTTTCCTTCTTTTTGCTCATAGCGCGTCTGACCTCATCGCTCCTGCCATAGTCATAGCCGGCGAGATCACGGACGATCTGCATGACCTGTTCCTGATAGACCATGACCCCGTAGGTGTCTTTGAGAATCGGCGCAAGCGTCGGGTGCATGTATTTGGTGTTATCCCTATCCTTTTTTCCGGCGAGATATTTCGGAATATCGTCCATCGGACCTGGCCTGTAGAGCGATATACCCGCGACAATATCCTCGAAACCCGACGGCCGCAGCTTCTGCATGAACTCCCTCATGCCAGCATTTTCGAGCTGGAAAACCCCGTCGGTATCTCCGCTTGAGATGAGCTCGTATACCGCCGGATCGTCATAATCCATCTTCTCAAACTCTATTTTGATGTCGTGGTTTTTTTCAATCATTTTAAGCGCATCTTCAATGACCGTGAGATTTCTCAGGCCCAAAAAGTCCATTTTCAGAAGCCCGAGTTCCTCTATCGTAGTCATGGTGAACTGCGTAGATATGCCGGTCTTGTTGTTGAAAAGCGGAACGTATTCGTCCAGTGATTTCTTTGCAATCACGACACCTGCGGCGTGGGTTCCCGCATGCCTCGCCTTTCCCTCAAGGACAAATGCATAGTCCATGAGCCGCTTTACATCAGGATCAGAGGCTATAAGTGCCCTGAGGTCCTTGCTCTTTTCGATAGCGGATCCTAGCGTTATCTTGAGTTCCTCGGGGATCAAACTCGCGATTTTGTTTGCCTTGTCGAGCGGAAAATCCATCGCCCGCGCGACGTCCTTGATGACAGCCTTCGGTTTGAGCGTCCCGAACGTGATGATCTGCGCGACCTTCTCCTCGCCATACGTGTCTATGACGTATTTGATGACCTCGCCCCTTCTTTCTTCGCAAAAGTCGATGTCTATATCGGGCATGCTGACCCTTTCGGGGTTGAGGAATCTCTCAAATATGAGTCCGTATCTGATAGGATCTATATCGGTAATTCTAAGGGAATACGCGACTATGCTTCCCGCGGCACTTCCTCTGCCTGGGCCTACTGGGATGCCGCTATCCCTCGCGTATTTTATGAAATCCCAAACTATAAGGAAATATTCGACAAAGCCCATGTCCTCGATGATTGCTATTTCATGCTCGAGTCTATCCAAATATGATTGGGAAATATTTCCATTCGAGTCGCCGTATCTCTCCGCCAGTCCTTCATTACAGAGGACTCTCAGATACTCGGAATTGGTCATTCCTTCGGGTGTCTTGTTGAATTCGGGGAGATGATATTTCCCAAACTCTATTTCGACGTTGCATCTCGCGGCTATCTTCGCGGTGTTTTCCAAGGCTTCCGGAATGTCCTTGAAATAGGCGAGCATCTCCTCTTCAGAGCGAAGATAGAATTGGTCGTTTGAAAACTTCATTCTGTCCGTGTCGTGTATCTTCTTCCCTGTCTGGATACAGAGCAGAACATCGTGCGCTTCCGCGTGTTCCTTTTTCGTGTAATGAACGTCGTTGGTGGCCACAAGTTCAATGCCGGTCTCGCGGCTGAGACGAATCATCGACTCTCTGATGTAATCCTCCGCGGGCAAGCTCTGATCCTGAAGTTCCAAGAAGAAATTGCCTTTTCCGAAGATATCCTGAAATATTAGTGCTTCTTTTTTTGCCGCCTCGTATTCCTGCTTCGATGGCCCGCTCGGATTTCCTATTTTGCTATCCTCGTTGAAACTGCTCAGCAATTTTTTTGGCACATCTCCCGCGATACAGGCGGAAAGTGCGATGATCCCTTCGGAATGTGCCCGCAGAAAATCCTTGTCCACCCTCGGCTTGTAATAAAATCCACGTACGTTTGCCGCCGATACAATCCTGACCAAGTTTGCATAGCCTTCATTGTTTTCCGCAAGGAGAACCAAATGTCCGCCATACCTGTCGAGCACGGGATCTTTCTGCTCTAGACCACGGGGCGACGTGTAAACTTCGACGCCAAGCACAGGGTGAATTCCCGCTTTCTGTGCCGCCTTATAAAAGTCGATAACGCCGAACATATTGCCGTGATCCGTGATGGCGATGCTGTCCATGCCATTTTCTTGTACCTCGGACATAAGCTCGTCAATGCTTGCGAGTCCATCGAGTAAGCTATACTCAGTGTGAACATGTAGATGTGTAAATGCCATTATTTTTTAGCTCCAATTAGCTCTTGATAATTTTGTTTATTGATTCTTCGCTGTCGGCTACCATTTCATCTATACTGGCTGCCGTTACTTCCTTTTCGTGGAGTCTGGTTCTCACGCTATCACCGACGACCGCGTATACAAAGGCGGCAAGCGGCACGAAGAGTATGACTCCGGTCAGACCGGCAAGTGCACCTCCAGCCACGACCGCCAAAAGTACCCATATACCAGGGAGGCTGATATTACTTCCTACGACCTTCGGATAGATGAGATTGCTCTCAATTTGCTGCATTACTATAATGAAGATAATGAAAGCCAAGGCATGCCATGGGTCGTCGCCCAATAGAATGATGGCCCCTATGATAGTGCCGAGGATAGAGCCGACGACAGGCACGAGCGCACAGACTCCGAGAAGAATTCCGAGCATTACTGCGTAGGAGGGGCTGATGAACAGCGTGCCTATGGTAACGAAGGTGGTGATGATGAGGCCCTCAAGGAACTGCCCCTTTACAAAACCTGTGAATACGTGGGTGGCGAGCTTCGAAATGCGGAAGAGTTTTTTCGCGGTCTTTCCGGAGAAAAACGCGACGGTAAGTGCCCTGACCTGACCCGCGAGCTGCTCCTTCATGATGAGGATATAGATTGAAAATACAAATCCTATGGCCGCGTATGCGACGCCGCTGAAGACCCTCATAGTGATGCTGACCGCCGCGCCTGCAATGCCCGAATCGCCGACGGATATGATATATAGGAGCTTCTTGCCGAGCTCCTGCTTGTTTTGCATTGCAAAGTCGATGAAATTGACATCAAAGCCAATATATTTCGAAACCGAGGTGAGCCACACCCGAAGATCGTTGGTCTGCGTCGGCACCTGCGAGATGAGCATCTCTATCGTGTGCTTTATCTCCGGCACGATACTCACGATGATAACGGCCATGATTGCGGCGAGTACGATGTATGTGAGGAGCAGGCTGAATACCCTCTTGCCCTTCGACAAAATTCTTCTGCCGCGGCCGCCTTCCTTCGACCTGAGTTCGAGTCTTGTGAAAATATTTTTCTCCACTATACCCATAGGCACGCTGAGAATGAAGGCGAAGCAGAGGCCGAGAATGAACGGCATCACGAGACTTATTATCAGCGAGAGGCCACTGAGTGCGACCTTGTAATTGAGCACGACCCAAAGCATAGCCAAGATGATGGCTGCGTTGATGAGTATGCTTTTCGAGTAAAGTTTTTTCATCTGTCTCCTACGGCCAGCACCGTCTAATTCTTCAAACTCTGTATCGGAGCGGGAATTTTGCCACCCCTGCTTATGAACACCGACGGGCTGACCTTGCTTATCTTCATCACGGGACCACCGCCCATGAGTCCGCCAAACTCCAGCGAATCACCGACATCCTTCCCTATCGCGGGTATGAGCCTGACCGCCGTGGTCTTTGAATTGACCATGCCTATTGCCGCTTCGTCTGCAATGAGGGCACTTATCACTTCCGCCGTCGTATCGCCTGGCACTATGACCATGTCGAGACCGACGGAACAAACCGCCGTCATCGCCTCGAGCTTTTCTATCGAAAGCGTTCCCGAGTTTGCCGAAGCTATCATGCCTGCGTCCTCAGACACCGGTATGAAGGCGCCCGAAAGGCCTCCGACGCTTGAACTCGCCATGACGCCGCCTTTTTTGACCGCATCGTTGAGCATTGCGAGCGTCGCGGTCGTGCCGCAACCTCCCGTTCCCTCAAGACCGATTTCTTCCAATATATATGCCACGCTGTCGCCTACTGCCGGAGTTGGTGCGAGCGAAAGGTCAACTATGCCAAACGGGATATTCAAAAGTTCGGAAGCTTCGGTTCCGACCATCTGCCCCATTCTAGTAACTTTGAAGGCTGTCTTCTTGATGATCTCTGCCACCTCTTGGAGGCTTGCGTCCTTAGGCGCCTTCGAGACTGCCGACCTGACGGCTCCAGGCCCTGATACGCCGACGTTGATGACGCAATCGGGCTCGCCGACTCCGTGGAAGGCACCCGCCATGAAAGGGTTGTCGTCCGGCGCGTTGCAAAATACTACGAGCTTTGTCGAGCCTATGCAATCCCTCTCGCTCGTGCGTTCGGACGTCTGCCTTATCACATTTCCCATGATTTTGACGGCGTCCATGTTGATGCCCGCCTTGGTCGAGCCCACATTCACCGACGCGCAGATATGGTCAGTAATGTCCAGAGCTTCGGGAATAGACTTTATGAGCTCAAGGTCTCCCGGGGCAAAACCCTTTTGAACGAGGGCAGAATATCCGCCGATGAAATTGACGCCCACCGCACCGGCCGCTCTCTCAAGCGTCTTTGCAAACTGAACCGCGTCCCCTCCGGAAGCTCCCACGGCCATCGCAATAGGTGTAACGGCTATCCTCTTGTTGATAATGGGAATACCGTATTTTTTCTCTATCTGTTCCGCTACGGGCACGAGGTTTTCGGCACTTCTTGCGATCTTTTCGTAGATTTTCTCACAGGATCTCTTCGCATCCGAATCGAAGCAATCGATAAGCGATATCCCCATCGTCACCGTGCGGATATCGAGATGCTCGTCCTGTATCATAGTTATCGTTTCAATTATATCGGTAATGTTTAACATCTATTTTCCTATATCCTGTGCATGGAATTGAATATATCTTCGTGCATTACGTGTATCGTCATGCCCGGCGCGTTCTCTTCAAGAGCCTTCGTGAGTTCGGTCAAATCCTTGTTCATCTTTTCAATATCTATGAGCATGACCATCGCGAAAAAATCTTGGAGGACGGATTGCGTTACCTCTATGACGTTTGCGTTTGCCTCCGCACAGGTGGTGCTGACCTTCGCCAGAATTCCTACCATATCTTTGCCTATTACCGTTACAACAGCTCTCATACTTCCTCCTATATTACTGTGGATTGCTTCGCTTCACTCACGTTCGCAGGCTCCCTATGACGGCCTCTGCACTGTCATTCCGGCCCCCGAGCCGGAATCACATTTTTGCTCTGATATATGATAACATAAGTGAACACTGAATGAGTAATTTAATGACCAATCATGGGAGGCGAAGATGAAGAAAAGCAACAAGATATTCGGATACAGCAAGCACGGTCTCGGGGTGACAATAGCGTCCTGCGTGGTCTTCGTTATCGTAGTCATCGCCTTCATAATCACCTATGTCAAATAATTCAGACAAATAGGACTATTCCCCATTACCTTGAAACGCTCTTTTCCCACAGATATAATTTGAACATTGATAAAAATTAATTCGCTGTGAAAGGAGCACAATTAAATTGGAAAATGAAATAAGTACGCAAATACATGAGGTGAGCCAATACAATTTCATGATAGGCATTCTCGCAATGCTACTCTTGGGATTTGGATTCCTCATGGTATTCGTCAAGAAAAATGGATTCAGCGCACTCACGGGGACCTACCTCGTCGTGGCATCGATCCTGCCGCTCTACCTGCTTCTAAAGCATTTTGGAATACTCTCCGCCGAAGCGATGTCGGCATCAACCGTAGAGACTCTGCTATTCGCGGAATTTGCCGCGGCCGCAGCTCTCATAGCGATGGGGGCCATACTCGGACGCGTCAGAGTCTACCAGTATCTCATCTTGGGAATTCTGATAGTGCCCTTCTACATGCTGAACGAATGGCTCACGACGGACGGAGCCTTGGCTATCACGAAGGACTTCGTAGACACAGCCGGCTCGATCGGCATACACGCTTTCGGCGCATACTTCGGACTCGCCATGACGATGGTTCTCACGACCAAAAAGCAGAAGGAACTCGAAATTCAGTCCGATGCAAATTCGGATAAGTTCTCACTCGTCGGCTCTATGGTTCTCTGGCTCTTCTGGCCGAGCTTCTGCTCAGCAATAGTGGCTCCGGACGAGATTCAGCTCACAGCTGTCAATACCATCTTGGCACTCTGCGGCGCGACCCTCGCGACATTCATCATCAGCTCGATACTTCGCAAGGGAAAGACGAACATCGCCGACATAGCAAACGCGACTCTCGCCGGCGGCGTTGCCATCGGTTCGACCTGCAACCTCGTCAACCCTGGACAGGCCTTCGTCATCGGCGTCGCGGCAGGCACACTCTGCACCTTCGGCTTCGCAATCATACAGGGCAAGCTCGAAAAGAAAATCGGTCTCGTCGATACGTGCGGCGTCAACAATCTGCACGGCATGAACGGTCTGCTCGGCGGTCTGGTCGCCATCATCATCGTTCCTTCCGCGGCGGCTTCACAGATTGCCAGTATCCTCATTACTCTGGTCATTGCAATAGGCGGCGGTATCATCACCGGATTCATCATCAAGGCGACGGGAGCCAAGATGAATGCATACAACGATATAGACGACTTCACCGACCTCGAAGACGAGGAAGAAGCAGGCTATGTCAAGGTATCTACTGAGGAATTGAAAAACCTCGAATACAGGCGCTACAAGGGCGTTTCTCACGAAACAGGCGAAGAAGCTCCTTCTGAAGGGTCAACAATTACATTAGAATAATTACTTGACTTTCTAATGTTTTCAGGTATAATAATAAATAAGAGGAGGGGAACAGCAAGTGTTTTGGGTTAAATCTGATTCCCCTTGAATGCCCAGAGTGCTTCTCTACTAATCCCTCTTCTTAAAGAATACTCATTGCCATCGGCTTATCCTTCTCCCCCCAAATTGACAGGTGAGCCGGTGGCAAATTCCTTTTTTGCCTATTTTATTGCCACCTATTTATTGCCATGAAATTTTGGGTTCTTTCACCCTCACAGGGACGCTTAGATATCTTTCACCATCGGGATATCCGGCCATCATCGCACCGAAAATCTGATGCCCCTCCGGCACGCCTATGAGTTCCCGAATTTCAGGAATGACGTTGGACAGTCTGGTAAGATAGCCTGCCCAGCAACTGCCGACCCCATGTGCGTTGAGCATGAGCGTGATATTTTGCATGGCGATGGCTGTGTCCACCGCAGGATTTATGGCATTGGTCCTCGCGTGAGCGATCACCACCGTCTTCGCTGAACCCATTACTACATTATTTCCCTTTTCATACTCGTCTGCGATTTCAAGCGAATTTCCGCTTTCCTTCACGTAGGCCAAAATGAGGTTCATTATCGTCAGCAGCTTCGCCTCGTCGTTTATCACTATCCAATTCGTCGGATGCTGATTTTTCGCACTCGGCGACCAGACGGACAGCTCCAATACGTGCTTCAGCAATTCCTTCTCTACCGGAACGGGCTTGAAATTTCTGTATGAACGGACGGTCTGAAGGTAGCCCTCCAAGGTTTCCGAAAAATCATCGGGGATCTTCGGCAGAGACTTTTCCAGAGCCGCTGGTTGGTCATTCCACAGCACAGCCTTCTTCGGGCAGGCCGCCGCACAATGCATGCACTTGATGCAATACTGCTCACCCCTGAAACTCGGAACATCTTCGCCCCTCAAAAGTACCGAAAAGGGACAAGCGTCAACGCAAATCCCGCAATTCACACATTTCTCTTTGTCAAATGAAATCATATTTTTCCTCCTACTCTCTATTTGAATATTATAGCAGAGGAATGGTGGGGGCAGGTCCCGTTTTTATGCAGTTTGGGAAACTGCCCCCGTTGAAACTAATATTAGTGAAAACACATTTTTTTTACGCCACTTCGATGGCACTTGCGCCCGCAGTCTTCCTGATGATGGATTTCGGAACTTCCGCTCCGCTCTTCTTGTGATAGAGCTCGGCGGCCATCGCTCCTCCTATGATGAGAGCCCCGCCTATGAGCTGAAGGAAGCTGAGTCGCTCACCGAGGAAGACAGCTGACAGCAGCACGCCCGCGAGAGGTTCTGTGTAACTGAGAATCGCAACGCTTTGTGCGGGTATCTGAGTGAACGCCGAGAAGTAGAAATAAAGGGCGACTCCGCCGTTGATGAATCCCATTATGAGAAGCGGCACGATGAAACTCGCGTGAATTTCAAAGGCGAACCCCTGCTTGATACCAACGAAGGCCCCGACCGTAACGAATGCTACGAGTAGCTGAATCGTTACCTTCTCCATGCCGACCACTTTCTCGGACTTTCTGAGGCAGATGAGATTGCAGACCATGGCCGTTGCAGTAAGCAATGCGCAGATGAGTCCCCAGATGGGTTTGCCCTGCTGCATTGCCTGTCCGCTCACCAAAATCATTCCGATGAGGACGGCGATGCTCGCACCGATTTTTATGGCCGTCAGATTCTCTTTGAATACGAACGGAGAAATGATGACGACGACGATGGGTGCTACGTAATATATGATGAGCGCCAGACTGACGCCGAGCTGGACGTAGGCCTCGAAAAGGAACAGGAGGTTTGCCGCCGTTGAAATGCCGGCGAGTATTACCAACGCCCCGTCCTTTTTGTGCTTGAAGAATGTGAACTTTCCACCCGTCATGAGGAAGATGGTCAAGATGAACAGGCTGCCGATCAACAGGCGGAAAAATACTATTTCGTAACTGTTCATTGGAATGAAACTGGCGACGATGCCGTTGGTGGACATGATGAGCAAGGCCGCTATATATTTGATATATCCCATTTTCTCTGTCTTTTCCATTTTCCTTCTCCCTAATTTTGTGCTTGCGTTTCCAATAAATAAAATTTACTATATATTCATACATAAGAAAAACGCATATTTTTAATGCATTGGATAAGACTTTGTAATGTAAATATTTTTTTGAGGGTGTGTTTATGGATATTATGAAATACGATGCTTTTTTGAAAATCGTCGAACTGGGCAGCCTCACGAAGGCGGCCGATGAATTGGGATATACTCAAGCGGGAATCAGCCATATACTCAATTCGGTCGAGAAGGAGTGGGGCCTATCGCTTCTGACCAGAGACCGCTCCGGCGTCCGTCTCACATCGGAAGGAATTCAGTTACTCCCGCTTATCAGAAATGTCTATCTAGCAAATCAGGATCTTCAAAACGAAATCGGAGAGATTCACGGCCTCGACAGCGGTCTGATTCGCATAGGCGGTCTCGCAAGTCTTGCCGCCCACTGGCTTCCGGAAGTCATAAAAGCCTTTCGCTTGGAATACCCGCACATCAATTTTGAGCTCATCCACGGCGACTATAGGGACATAGAAGACTGGGTGCGTGAGGGTCGAATCGATTGCGGTCTTCTGAAACTGCCAATAGGCGAAGATTTGGAAAGCATAAATATAGGCAAGGACAATCTGGTAGTAATTCTTCCTGAAGACCACCCGCTAGCCGGTCGCAAATATTTTCCCCCGCAGAGCTTGTCAGATGAGCCGCTACTTTTGGTCGAGGACATGCTAGAGCAGGAGCTTGCCGAATTTTTCAATAAATTTCAAATCAAGCCGGACGTCCGCTTTGTATCCAGTGACGACTATGCCGTCATAGCGATGGTGGAAATCGGGCTCGGCATCAGCCTTCTGCCGGAGCTCCTTCTGCGCAGGACCCCTTACAAAATCGTCGTCAAGGACCTGAAGGAGACTTCCACGAGGGAGCTTGGGGTCGCGGTCAGGGATTCAAAGCATGCCTCACCGGCAGTCCGCCGTTTTCTGGACTTCGTCAAAGGTAGCCCCATATAAATGCATAAGCTCTGCAAGGAGGCCCTGACTTATGCTATAATTTTTGCAATCGGCTCAAATTGATAAGCGTAAAGGTCTTTTATGTTAGGAACTATTGTAAATGTAGGTGGAATACTTTTGGGTAGCGTCATCGGTCTGCTACTCAAGCGAGGCATACCTGAGCAAATCAGCACCTCGCTAATGAAAGCGCAGGGCATAGCGATTTTGGTCATCGGACTGAACGGCGTTCTGACCGCTATGCTATATATTGATACAAATACGGGCAAAATCAACGACCAAGGTGCCCTTCTATTACTTGTCAGCCTTGTCCTCGGTTGCCTGATAGGGGAAGTCCTGAAAATCGACGGCCGCATAAACAGGGGCGCTGCGAAAATTGAACGCCGATTTGAAACATCAGACTTTTCGAAAGGGTTCGTCTCCGCATCACTGATATTCTGCATCGGGGCAATGGGGATAGTCGGAGCCCTGAACGACGGCTTGACCGGCGACACCACCGTTCTTTTCACCAAAGCCCTGCTCGACTTTGTTACATCCATTATCCTAGCAGCCTCACTGGGCTGGGGCGTCATCGTTGCAGCAATCCCCGTGTTTGTTCTTCAAGGTGCAATCTCGCTTCTCGCCGGAATCATTTCACCATACGTTTCGGACGAGCTCATCCGCATCTTCGGCATGGTGGGCTACGCGCTCGTGATGGCCATAGGCATAAATTTCCTCGCGGGCACAAAGGTGAAGGTGGCAAATCTATTGCCGGCCTTGCTCATACCGATCGTCTATTACTTCGTTCCTGTTTTCCAAACACACTGATATAGTGGTATACTTTTTCTGAACAGGAGGTGGCTATATGACCACTGCGATTACTTATTTGAACGATTTGCAACCCTTCCTTCCGCGCATCATCTTCTGGGCGGTCTGCGTGATAGTGCTCGGCGGCATTTATTACTGGATGTCAAAGAATAAAAAATACAAGGACGTGAAAATACCTCAAACGGATTTCCTGCCGACCCACATTCAGCTCTGCGGTGCTATCTTGGACGAGCTCACGGTTCTCTCCGAAAGCCTTGAGGAAGCCTGCGAAAATCCCCCACTTTTTGAGGATAGCGAATGGAAGTCCGGCATATTTAAGGCCATCAATGATGCGGACGCGAGCCTTCAGCAGGTAAGGGCCTACGACCCCTCTGAGGATTTGGGCACATTTGAGGATCTTCACGGCGAACTGTTGTCGGCCATCAGTGGCACGGAGCTCCTTACAGAATACATCGCAACACACATAGACGAGCTGTCCCTTGAAGACTCCGAGCAGCTATACAGCAAATTGGAATCAGCCGGTGCCGCCATAGACAAAGTCCTGACCGACCTAATCAAAGAAGTAGAGATTTCCGAACAGTAGCCCGAAAGTTCTTGCTACAAAAGATGAATATACTTTTGATTTCATGAATCTCGTTCATGGTTTTTCAATCTAATTTTCTCCCCAGTATTCGTAATCATCTTGGTCAGCGCATAGGGTTTTACAAAATTTGTTGCACAGCACTTTAACCAAATCCAAATTGATGATTTCATTGATCCAGTGCTTGGGAATGCCAATATCGAAGTCATCCTGATAAAAAAGTCCTGCGAGTCCACCGGCGACCGCAGCAGTGGTATCCGTATCGCCTCCAAGATTTACAGCAGTCAGAACCGTGCCGGAATAATCATTGTTGTTTAGCAAGCACCAAATTGCTGCTTCAAGCGTATCAACCACATAGCCGGAACTCTTTATTTCTGAGGGAAGATAATGTCGGAACTCCCGATCCTCAAGACGTTCAAAAACAACGCAATCCTTCGCGTATTCAGGAATGGCGGAATAGTATGCCAGAGCCTCTTGGATCCCTGTTGTCACAAATTGATGCAAGAATGGCCGACGAAGTTCCGCATCATTCCAGTCTGCGTTATCCCGATGGCAGATCTGCCTGCATGTCAACAACTGAAAAGCGACATTGCAATATATAACACATGCCATTTTGCTGATGTTGTGTGCATGTGTCAGGGCTGATAACGCGTGGATTGCTACAATTGCATCTTTGTTCATAATTCCGCAATGCTGCCAAGAAAGAAAATACATAGCTGGTAAAATACGCATGAGGGATCCATTCCCATTGTCGGACAAAGCTTGACCGCCACATTCCAACGGTTTTATCCCTCTCGAATAGTTTAAAATTGCCTGGTTGGTTGTATTCCCAACATCAAACACTTCACCATTTGCTGTATAAGCACCAGCGTTCAACCATTTTGAAAAATTATTCATGATATCACAATAATCAAGAACGCCGTTTGACAAGCTATCCAGTAGCGCAAGTGTTAAACTGGTATCATCCGACCAAGTGCCAGGTTCTTGTCCATGTACGCCATAACCTACCATATCGTCAATCGGATACCGAGCCAAATCACCGCGTGGTGTAAATTCAACAGGAACACCAAGCGCATCGCCAACACAGAGTCCGACTATACCATAGAAAATATCTTCGGGATGCAAATGTGACATTTCATTTGGTTTTAGTCTTGCATTCCAAGTAGCAAGATTCGTAGCAGCCTTGTCTTCAACTGCGGAATCATCCTTCCC
>JAISKC010000073.1 GCA_031261345.1 Eubacteriales Family XIII. Incertae Sedis bacterium
TTCGGAAGAGGTGCGTGGAGTTTGCTGTCATTGATCATGTCTCTTATCGCCGTCTTGGTTTCTTTATTACTGATACTCGGTGCCATATTTAGGCGTATATACCGAAATGAAGATGAGGATAAAGAAGTCTACGCGGATAGCGATGCGGACGATGAAGATGAGAAAAAGAAGAAATTCAGCAAGGTGCTCAAGGTGGCTACTATCGTCCTCGGTATATTGACACCGATAGTCTGGCTCATCCTTGACGACCTGACCCTTCCGATGGTTTGGATAAACAAGTGGACGCTGTATGTAGGTATAGTATTCCTCGTGCACATTGTGTTCCTCATAGTATACAAGGCGAGGAGACATAGGGAAGATAGCGATGATGATGAGAAAGAGACCACATATGACAATGCGATAGGCGCCTAACGAAGCTTATAATTGAAAATCAAAAAAGCCACCTCAATCGGGGTGGTTTTTTGGTGACAACTCCCTGTTTCCCGTTTTGTTTGCGAAATTCACAAAAAAGGGCCCTGTTTTTAGTGAAAATGTCGAATGAAACGGAGTAAATGGGGGGAATGAGGGGACGGAGTGTGAATTTCTGCTGTTTACTCGATAAAGGGGGCTCAAATACGGCGATAATATCGAGTAAACGTATTGTTTTCACATGATTTTGCGGTTTTTACGTGAATTTGTGCAGTTTACTCGAGATTGGGGGCTCAAATATGGCGATAATATCGAGTAAACGGGGTATTTTCACAGGATTTTGCGGTTTTTACGTGAATTTGTGCAGTTTACTCGTCTTTTCGTGATTCTGGAAATATTTTAGCGGCTGGGGTGCTTCTTTTTTCTCGGCTGGAACGCTTCTTTTTTCTCGGTTGAAACGCTTCTTTTTTCTCGGTTGGGGGTGTATAATGCATTTATTGATCATTCTATAGAGCAATAAGGAACAGAGGTTATTAGTGAAATATTTAAAGAGATTTGCAGATGATACTATGGAGCAACGGCTTAAAAGCGCAGGTGCGGTGCTTGTGGAAGGCCCAAAGGGTTGTGGGAAAACAGAAACCGCAAAACAGCATGCTGCAAGTTTGGTGCATCTTGATACAGATGACAACGCAAAGTTACGAATGGAAATAGACCCGAAATCAGTCTTGCTCGGTGATGCTCCAAGGTTGATTGACGAGTGGCAAGAATATCCGAAGGTATGGAATTATGTCAGACGGGATGTAGACGATAGAAAAGAAAAAGGTCTATTTATACTAACTGGCTCATCAAATCCAGAGGAACGGGCAAAACTACATTCAGGAGCGGCACGGTTTTCTGTAATGAGGATGCGGCCTATGTCGTTATTTGAGCGCGAATGGTCAACAGGCGAAGTCAGTCTTGAAAAGCTAATGAAAGGAATTACTCCTGCGTCGGAAGCCGTCCCATTTGATTTGGGAGAATTAGCAGAAAAAATCACCTTAGGCGGTTGGCCGAGTCTGCTTGGTGCTGATGCAAAGGATGGTCTTAGATTTATGCAGGATTATGTTGCACTAATTTCAGAGGTAGATGTCAGCAGGGTGTCTGAAAAGAAACGAGATCCCATTAAGGTCAAACGGCTATTGCAATCACTTTCCAGAAACATAGCGACGCTTTCATCGATTACTTCCCTTGCTAGAGATACCGGCGGCGATGGTGCTCCGACTAATTATGAAACGATTGTCGAATATTTAGATGTGCTGGACAGACTGATGATTTATGAAGCATTGCCAGCGTGGTCAGTTCATATCAGGTCAACACATTCGCTCAGAAAGTCTCCAAAGAGGCACTTTGTCTGCCCATCAATTGCTGTTGGTGCACTTGGTTTGTCAGTTGATAAACTCGTGGCAGATCTCAATTATTTCGGATTTCTATTCGAATCACTTGCGGTCAGAGATCTCAGGATATATGCGGATGCTCACGATGGAAGTGTTTTTCACTATAAGGATTCATCCGATTTAGAAGCTGATGCTATCGTAGAATATCAAGATGGAACTTGGGCAGCATTCGAAGTGAAATTGGGTATAGGTGCTGCTGATGAAGCCGCGGAAAGCCTCCTCGCATTTGCGGAAAGAGTAGATACGAAGAAGATGGGTGCACCGGCTTCTTTAAATGTGATTACTGGAAATGGTTTCGCACATAGACGCAAGGATGGTGTAAATGTAATACCGCTTTCAACTTTGACGGTATAGCCGCGTTTTGTTCACTTTTGCCTCCTGTGAATTCGGCGACCTACAAAAATCACTGTAATTAATGTATAATAATTTCTGAACGGATTTTGTAGGCAGCTTTTATCATAGGAGACATTCATGTTGCAGTCAGTAACCGTAGATTTGGGTACAGCCGGCTCTTACAATATAAAAATCGGGGCCGGTGCTATATACGAGGCGGCGGACTATCTTTGGCCGTTCGTGCAGGACGGTGAGAAGCTCGTAGTTGTCAGCGACAAAACGGTTTGGGGGCTCTATGGCGACACGCTTCTTGATGCGATGAAGAAGGCGGGCATTGAAGCGGTGCCGGTTTCGATAGTGATAAGGCCTGGCGAGGAGAGCAAAAACCTCAGCACTCTCGGGAGGATATTTGAAAGTTTTTCTGAGGCGGGATTGGCGAGAGGCGGCACGGTAATAGCCTTTGGCGGCGGCGTGGTCGGAGATATTGCAGGATTTGCCGCAGCTACTTGGATGCGCGGCGTCAGGTATGTGCAGATTCCCACGACTTTGCTTGCGCAGGTGGATTCATCGGTCGGGGGCAAGACGGCGATAGACATAGAGGCGGGCAAAAATCTTGTCGGGGCTTTCCATCAGCCATCGCTCGTGATAGCGGACACCGATTTTCTGAAGATGCTTGACGACAGGCAGTTCAACTCCGGCATGGCGGAAGTAATAAAGACCGGTGCGGTCGCTTCCACGGATTTGATTGAAAAACTCGAGCTTAGGGATGCGAGGGAGATAATTGACGATATAGTAACGACCTGCGTGAAGAAAAAGGCTCGCGTGGTCGAACAGGACGAGAAGGAAAACGATATAAGAAAAATTCTGAATTTCGGCCACAGCCTCGGGCACGCTATTGAGGCGAGAGGCGGATTCTCGAAATACACGCATGGCGAGGCTGTCGCGATGGGCATGGTTCTTGCCTGCGAAATGGGTGTCAGGCTTGATATTACTGGCAAAAAAGCGGCGGCTAGGCTCTGGAACCTGCTGAACAAATACGACCTCGTCAAGGAAGAAAACACCGAGGGCCTCATTCAAATAGTGAAGCACGACAAGAAGGCGAACGCCGACGGAATCAGCTTCGTCTTCCTGAAGGAACTCGGGGAAAGTGCCGTATACGAGGTGGAATTTGACGAGATTGAGGAGCTGCTTGCCGAGATACGAAAGGAAAAGGCGGAGGAGATCGCGGACAGCAAAACCGTAAATTTGTTTCCATCGGGCACCATTACTGCACCGCCGTCAAAGAGTATCAGCCACAGGGCTGTCATCTGCGCATACCTTGCGGGGGTGGACGAGGATAAATTGGAAAATCTGGGAAATTCTTTGGACATAGCGGCTACTATTGCGGGAATGAAGAAAATTGCGGCGAGGGACAACGGCACACCGATAGACTGCGGGGAATCCGGCTCGACGCTCAGATTCTTGCTTCCGATTGCGGCTATGACGGGGGACGATTGGACGTTTTCGGGCAGGGGGCGGCTGATGGACAGGCCGCACGATGTTTTCAGGGAGGTCTTCGAGAGGCACGGCGCCTACTACACGCAGGACGACTTCGATGGTAGGGACATACACGTTCGAGGACCGTTTCATCATGGAAGATTTAGCTTGCCAGGCGATGTGAGCTCACAGTTTGTAACGGGGCTACTGTTTGCACTGCCGCTTTTAGAAAAGGACAGCGAGATAAGTTTGACGACCACGCTTGAGTCGGCCGCTTATGTGGATTTGACTATAGCTACTTTGAAGAGTTTTGGCGTGCGTATCGATGAAAATCTTGACGCGGACGGAGCTAAGAGGGGCTTCATCGTCAAGGGTTCGCAAAAGTATGTATTTCCTGACGATGGCTATACAATAGAGGGGGATTATTCGCAGGCGGCTTTTTTCCTTGCGGCGGCGGCTCTCGGAAGGCCTGTTAGGGTCTCCGGCCTCAGTAGGGATAGCGAACAGGGCGACAGGCGGATTGTTTCGATACTCCGCAGGATGGGGGCTGGGATGAATTGGATTCCGGATCAGGTCTGGAATGACGGTGGGTTGGTCCGGAATGACGATGGGATTCCGGATCGAGTCCGGAATGACAATGTTTTGGAGGTTGTTCCTCCGGTGGATGGGCTTGTGGCTATGACTATCGATGCTAGGGAAATTCCCGATCTTGTTCCTGTGCTCGCCTCGCTCGCTTGTTTTTGCAAGGGAAGAACGAGTATCATCAATGCCGGACGCCTTAGGCTCAAGGAGAGCGATAGACTCGCGGCTACGGCGGAGGAACTCACGAAGCTCGGAGCCGATATTACTGAAGAAGAGGACGCCATCAAGATAAGCGGCAAGGGGAGCCTATCGGGAGGAACAGTATCGGCACACAACGATCATAGGTTGGCGATGGCGCTGGCTGTGGCGGCGATACGCGCGGAAGGCGAAGTCAAAATAGTGGGGGCGGACAGTGTGAGCAAGTCCTATCCGAATTTCTGGGTGGACTTCGAGAAAGTGGAGCGATAATGAACAGTTATGGAAAAAACTTCAGATTGGCTATCTTCGGTGAATCGCATGGGCCTGCAATCGGTATCACGATTGATGGCGTTCCTGCGGGATTCAAAATAGACTTTGAAAAGGTCCGTGCGGACCTCAAGAGGAGGGCCCCAGGAAACTCCGATTTGACCACTACGAGAAAAGAAGCCGACGAGTTCGAAATACTCAGCGGCGTGAAGGACGGCGTTGCCACCGGCTTCCCTATTGCCATTACTATAAAAAACACAAATACGAGATCCTCCGACTACGACAAGGTGCTCAGGCCATCACACGCGGACTGGACGGCTCTACTCAAATACGGCGGCCACGCGGACATGGCGGGCGGAGGGCATTTTTCCGGCAGACTGACCGCGCCGCTCGTATTCGCAGGGGCTATCGCAAAGCAGCTTCTGCGCGAGCACGGCACTGAAATAACGGCGAAAATAGTAGAAATCGAAGGCGTTTCCGGAGGCGGCGAAGAAAGTTTCAAGGAGAGAATTCTTGCGGCGAAGGAAAACCTTGATTCCGTCGGTGGCGTGATAGAGGTCATTTCTAAAGGCGTGCCAGCGGGCTTGGGCGAGCCATTTTTCGGCTCGGTGGAAAGCGAGCTCGCCGCACTTCTGTTTTCGGTTCCTGCCGTCAAGGGCGTGGAGTTCGGAGCAGGCTTTGGTATCACCAAGCTTCGGGGCAGCGAGGCCAACGATGAGCTGACGGTTGAGAATGGCAGAATAGTGAGCAAGACGAACAACAACGGGGGTATCCTCGGAGGTATATCGAATGGAATGCCCATCGTGGTTCGCGTGGCAGTGAAGCCCACGGCGTCCATCGGCAAGGAGCAGGGCAGCGTCGATCCGGACACCATGGAGGAGGTCAGGCTTTCCACCTCCGGCAGGCACGATCCGTGTATTTTGCCAAGGGCTCTTCCAGTAATGGAAGCGGTCGTTGCTATCGGACTCTATGACCTTTTTGCCGAGCACAATAAGGGCGGGGCACAGCGAATATGACAGAGCAAAGACCGAATGTCATTCTCATAGGCATGCCAGGGAGTGGCAAGAGTTCGATCGGGAAAAGTGCGGCAAGGATTCTAGGCATGGATTTTGTCGATACCGACGACCTCATCGTCGAGAAGGCGGGGAAGCCGATAAGTCAAATATTTGCTGAAAAAGGAGAGGCCGCCTTCAGGGATACCGAATCGGAAGTAATAAAGAGTCTCGCCGCTTTGACCGGTGGAAAGCAGGCAGTCATTTCCACGGGTGGCGGTGTGGTTCTTCGTGAGGAAAATGTGGCGGAGCTGAAAGCCATCGGGCAGATTTTTCTCATTCATAGGAGCCTCGAGGACATCGGCGGAGGCAATACCTATGACGGAAAGAGGCCTCTGGTCAGCGATATGGACAGCTTGAAAGCAATTTGGACCGACAGAGAAAAGCTATACAGAGCTGCCTCGGATGGGGTGCTATTGAACGAAGGCCCATTCAATTCAGTGGTTTCAAGGCTTGTTCGCCTTGTGAAGGAGTGAGGCATGGTAGCTTGCGAAAGATACGCAGTCATCGGGTTTCCGTTGGAACATACCTTGTCCCCTGCTATACATAATTCAGTATTTAGTAAACTCGATGTGCCTGCGATTTATGAAAAGGCAGTTGTAAAGAAGAGCGAGCTTGAAGGCTTTTGCAGAGATGAGACACTGCAAGGTTTCAACGTTACAATCCCGCATAAGGAAGCGATCGTGAAGTTCCTCAGCCGCTTGGAGGAAGATGCCAAAATATCCGGAGCTGTAAATACGGTGCTCAGAACCCCTACAGGGCTTCTGGGATACAATACCGATATGCAGGGCTTGCTCCTCGCGATAAGGAGACTCGGATTTGACTATAAGGATAGCAGAATTGCTGTGATAGGAAGCGGAGGTGCTGCGGTAGGAGTGGTCATAAAGGCTGCCATGGAGGGTGCAAAATCCATTACCATTATCGCAAGAAATGAGGGGAAGGCGGAGGCGATTCGGGCGAAGGCAATAGCGGCAAAAAACGTGGATATCCAAATATGCAGACTAGCAGGTTTGGCATACGCGGAGGAGAAATTTGACATTCTTGTCAACGCTACGCCACTGGGAATGGGCAGGGCCGGAGATGATTTTCAGGATTTCTCATTCCTAAAATCGATGACAAATGGAGCCTTAGTCTACGATATGGTATATAATAATTGGGAAACGGGATTGATACGGGAGGCGAAGGCGCAGGGACTCGTAACGGGAAACGGGCTCAGCATGCTCGTGTCCCAAGCTCTGCTCGCTGACGGGATATTTCTGGGCGACCGATTTCCGGAGGAGCGGGCAGGCGAGATTTTTGAGCAAGTCTACAATGAAGTAGTGAAATAGCGAAATAAGTAAAATAAGCGAAAGAAAAGAACACAAGGAGAATTTGAATGATCGTAGTAATCAAGGACGACGCAACTGAGGCTCAGATAGACGGGTTCATCAGGAACCTCGAGGACAGGGGAGTCTTCGCAAAGGCAATCAAGGGCGAGAGCAAGACCGTTTTCGGATTGGTCGGCGACGTTTCGAGCCTGTCGCCCGAAGGACTCGCGAGAAACGAGTTCATCGACAAGGTGATGAAGGTGAGTGAGCCGTACAAACTCTCGAGCCGCAGTTTCCACCCCGATGATACGGTAATAGATTTGCCAGGTGGAAAGAAAATAGGCGGCGGCAATTTTGCGGTGATGGCTGGACCATGCTCGGTCGAATCGGAGGAACAAATTCTTTCTATTGCGACCGATGTGAAACGTTCGGGGGCAACCATGCTCAGGGGCGGAGCTTTCAAGCCAAGGTCTTCGCCTTATAGCTTCCAAGGCCTCGGTCTCGACGGTCTTGACCTTCTGAAAATCGCAAGGCAAAAGACAGGTCTCGGCATAGTTACTGAAATCATGTCTACCGATTACATCGATGTCTTTGAAAAGGAAGTGGACGTCATTCAGGTCGGCGCAAGAAACATGCAAAATTTCACACTTCTAAAGGAAGTCGGAAGATTGGGCAAGCCGGTTCTGCTCAAGAGGGGGCCGTCGAGCACAATCGAGGAACTTCTCATGGCGGCAGACTACGTGCTCGTGGGCGGAAAGGCGCAGGTCATACTCTGCGAAAGAGGCATCAGAACCTTTGAAACCGCAACGAGAAACACGCTCGACCTCTCGGCTGTGCCCGTCCTGAAAAAGCGGACGCACCTGCCCGTTGTGGTCGATCCCTCGCACGGCACCGGTTACTGGAATCTCGTATATCCGATGGCTCTTGCGGCTACGGCTGCCGGTGCTGACGGCCTTATCATCGAGGTCCACAATCAGCCCGCACAGGCGCTTTGCGATGGGCAGCAATCCATCACGCCGCAACTTTTCGACGACCTGATGAAGAGTCTGGGCAAGATAAGAGAAGCAATTTCAACAATTGAATATACACTTTAGTAACTGTAGTAACGGAGGAGAAAATGCCTGATATAAAGGAAATAAAAAATTACAGAGAGGAAATCGACAGCGTTGACGAAAGCCTCATCAAGCTATTTGAGGAGAGAATGAATCTTTCCAAGGCTATAGGAAAATACAAGAGGACGAACAATATCGCCATTCAGGATTCCGAAAGAGAACAGGAAATCGTGGACAAGGCGGTGTCGCTCACGGATAGCGAGCTGAAGGGGGAAGTAACGCTCCTCATGCGTTCAATCATGGCGCTTTCGAGAGAATATCAGCGGAGTTTGCTGTTTGAGAACATTTCCGAGCTGTTGCCCGCACCCACCGAGGCGAAGACGGAGGGAGTGAAAGCTGTTTTCCAAGGAGCGCCCGGGGCATGGGGCGAGCAGGCGGCACGAAAGGTCTTTCCCGATGCGGAGCTCATTTCTGCGGATTTCTTTGAAGATGTGTTCAATATGGTGAAGAACGGCGAAGCTGACTACGGCGTGGTGCCGCTCGAAAATTCAAAGACCGGTGCTATAGGCGAAACGTACGACCTGCTCAGGACTTACGGCTGCTATATCGTCGGCCGCACTTGGATTGACATCAAGCACTGCTTGCTCGCAAAGCCTTCTGCTGAGCAGCGGGATATAAGGGAGGTTTTCTCTCACCCCGAGGGCTTCAAGCAATGCCACAGATATTTGGCTGATAAGTCATGGGATTTCATAGCTTGCAGTAATACGGCGGTGGCGGCGGAGAAGGTAGCTGCGAGCGATGGCAATAAGGCGGCGGCCATCGGGTCGAGGGGTGCTGCAAAGCACAATGGGCTCGAAGTTCTCGCAGAGGACATCATGGACTACGGAAACAACAGGACATCGTTCGTGATCATTTCGGCAAATCCCGAATACACGGAAAAGAGCGACCTCATCTCCATCACGTTCTCGACGGCTCATCGTTCGGGAGCACTTTGCGAAGCTCTGACGCCTTTCATGGTGGCCGATGTGAATCTGACTAGGATCGAATCGAGGCCTACATCACTTCAAAAGAATTATCGGTTCTTTGCGGAAATCAGCGGCAATATCTTGGACGAAGAAATCAAGGATACGCTGAAACATGCCGCGGGTGTAACCGAGTACTTCGAGGTGATCGGTTGCTACAGCGAGGTATAGCCAAGGAATGGATTGCCGCGCTTCGCTCGCAATGACGATTGCGGGTCAACGCCCACTATGATGGAGGAAGATTATGAAGAGAATTTTGATTTTGAATGGTCCGAACCTCAACTTGCTTGGGGAGAGAGAACCTGACAAATATGGGAATGAAACCCTTGAGAGTATTAATGCTTGGCTGACCGAGGAGGCAAAGCGGATAGATACCGAGCTTACTTTTTTTCAGAGCAATGTCGAGGGCGAGCTAGTAACGGCTGTTCAGGACGGACGGACGTATGATGGCATCGTCATCAACGCGGGGGCTTACACACATTACAGTATAGCTATCAGGGATGCCATATCCGCGATAGATACGCCGGTGGTCGAGGTTCACCTGTCGAATACGGACGCGAGGGAGGATTTCAGGCACGTTTCTATGCTTGCGGGTGTTTGCAAAGGCACCATAGCGGGCTTCGGTAAGGACAGCTATTTGCTTGCGATTTTGGCATTGCTTTGATGGATAAACCGTAACACAGGAGAACAAATATGGATAGGTATGACATAATAATTGTTGGTGCGGGCGCTTCGGGCGTGTTCGCTTCATATGAGCTTATGGAAAAGGCGAAGAACGCGAAGGTGCTCATGCTGGAAAAGGGAAATGAGCTCGCAGGCCGCAAATGCCCAATCATCGAGGGTAAGGTTTCGCATTGCATCGGTTGCAATCCGTGCCAAATCATGAACGGTTACGGCGGTGCGGGTTCGATGTCCGATGGCAAATACAACATCACGACCAATTTCGGTGGCGAGCTTCACAGGTATGTCGGCAAGGATAAGGCACTCGAACTGATGAGATACGTAGACGAAGTGCTCTGTTCGATGGGTGGCTCCGATGCGAAGCTCTACTCTACGGCAAGCAGCGATCTCAAGACCGTCGCACTCAGGTCTGACCTTCACTTACTGGATGCACAGGTCCGCCATCTGGGCACGGACAGAAACCTGAAAATTCTCGCAAAGATCTTCGATTACACGAAGGATTACCTTACTATCAAGTTCAACACTACGGTCGTAGCCGTTCAGAAAACGGGCGATGAATTTGTAATAGAGACCGATGACGGCACGCAGTACGGTTGCAAGGATCTCGTGCTTGCCACGGGCAGATCGGGCAGCAAATGGCTGTCTGATATCATGGAGCAATTCAAGATACCCATGATGAGCAATCGCGTGGATATAGGGCTTCGGGTCGAGCTACCCGCGGAGGTATTCGCTCACATTACCGATGAAGTTTACGAGAGCAAAATCGTCTTCAAGACTGACCAGTACAACGATTTGGTTCGGACGTTCTGCATGAATCCCTACGGTGAGGTGGTAACGGAAAACACGAACGGAATCATAACGGTGAATGGGCACAGCTACGCGGATCCCGCCCTGCATACGGGCAATACGAACTTTGCCTTGCTCGTTTCAAACAAGTTCACGGAGCCGTTCAAAAATTCAAACGAATACGGCGAATCCATTGCGAGAATTTCAAATATGCTCGGAGGCGGCGTCCTCATGCAGAGGTTTGGCGATCTCGTGAGAGGCAGAAGAAGCAGCGAAAAGCGCATGGAAAAATGCTTCACGGTGCCGACGCTTGCGGCGACGCCAGGCGATTTGTCGCTGGTGATGCCGAAGAGGCAGCTCGACGACATCATTGAGATGATTCACGCTCTTGATAGAATCGCCCCGGGAACAGCCAACGACGACACCCTCCTATACGGGGTTGAAGTGAAATTTTATAATTCCGAGGTGGAAGTCGATGAAAATCTTGAGACGAACGTCAAGGGGCTCTATGCCATGGGCGACGCGTCCGGCGTTACGCACAGCCTGTCGCAGGCCTCGGCAAGCGGCGTGCTCATAGCGAGAAGACTCGCGGAGAAATACTGATCATGGATAGACTGAAGAAGCGCATAAAGGCGGACGGCGTCGCTATCGGCACGGAGATACTCAAGGTCGATTCATTCCTGAACCACCAGATAGATGTGGAACTCTTCGAGGCCATCGGTGGGGAATTCAGAAGGCGTTTCTCCGATGTGGCGGGCAAGGTCGATAAGATTGTAACGGTCGAAGCGTCCGGTATTGCGGTTGCCTGTTTCGTCGCCTCATATTTCGGGTATCCGCCCGTGGTATTTGCGAAGAAAGCGAAGCCAAATACTATGACGGACGACAGCTATTCTGCGGAGGTTCGCTCGTTCACCAAGGGCACGGTTTCAAACATCATGATAGCGAAAAAGTTTTTGAATGAAGGCGAAGGCGTTCTCATCATCGACGATTTTCTGGCCCATGGACTGGCGGCTCAGGGCCTTGCAAGTTTGGTGAAGCAGGCAGGCGGCAAGGTCTTAGGCGTGGGCATAGTGATAGAAAAATCCTTTCAGGGCGGCGGCGAAAAACTTAGGGAAGCCGGTCTCAGGGTGGAGTCTCTCGCGGTGGTAGAAAAAATCGAAGACGGGAACATCATTTTCGCGTAAATTTTGCCTAAATTTTCACGCAAACCTAAATTGACTTTACATGAAGTTCATAATAAGATATTACATAAATGTTACAATGACATTTTGCAGGTAATGTATGAAGGATGTAGTGAAAGTGAAGGTGAAAGATGAAATTGAAATCTCATAAGTCTCTATTGGTGCTGTTGGCGCTCATTATGACGTTGTCGTTCACGCTCGGCGCGTGCGGCGGTAGCAGTGATGACGAAGGCTCAGCAGGAACAAGTGCAGATGCTCTGAAGATTGGCTGGATTTATATCGGAACAGTCAATGACGGCGGCTATACGCAGGCACAGAATGCGGGCAAAATAGCTGTGGAAGATGCATTTGGCGACCGTGTTGAAACCGCATATCTTGAGGAAATTGACGATACAAACACTCAAGAATCCAAAGAAGCGGCAATCCAGCTCATCGATCAGGGTTGCAAGGTCATAATCGGAACGAGTTTCGGTTTCGGTGCCGCTTTGACAGAACTTGCAAATTCAGGAGATTATGACGATGTCATCTTCCTCCACTTCTCAGATCCCGAGGCACAGAACGATACAAACCTCGCCGATTACTTCGGTGCTATGGAAGAGCCTCGCTATCTTTCGGGTATCATAGCCGGTATGCAGACTGAGTCGAACAAGCTCGGCTATGTCGCAGCATTCCCTTATACGGAAGTTCAGATAGGTATTGATGCCTTCACGCTCGGCGCACAGTCCGTCAATCCCGACGTGGAAGTGAATGTCGTTTACATCAATAGTTGGTATGATCCATCACAGGAAAAGGCCGCTGCCGAAGCACTTCTCGCACAGGGTTGCGACGTCATCACGCAGCATGCCGACACTACGAGCCCACAGCAGGCAGCTGCTGATGCAGGCAAGCTCACGATCGGTTACAACCTCGACAACAGCAAGCTCGAGGGTCTCGAAGACGCATTCCTGACAGCACCGATTTGGAATCACGGAGCATATCTCGTTCCGACTGTTCAGTCAATCCTCGATGGGACATGGACGGCAGTAGGCAAGGTTTCTCCATTCGGCTACTATGGCACAATATCCGACGGTTTTGTGGATCTCGCACCTTTGACAGACAATGTGAGCGACGAAGCAAAGGCCAAGGTTGAGGAAGTTAAAGCTCTGATGGAATCCGGCGAATTCAAGGTGTTCACAGGCCCAATCCTAGACAGTGATAATAACGAAGTCGTGAAGGACGGCGAGGTTCTCACTCCGGAACAAATCTGGCAGATTAATTACGAAGTCAAAGGCGTCAAAGCTTCAGGTTCGGGCAACTAAACGCATCAGTGGTTTTGAGCGATAGTCAAAAACTGAATGATAAAGGGGTTGCCGAAGAGGCAATCCGCATGGAAGGTATTACAAAGATATTCGGAAGCGTCGTGGCCAACGATCACATCGATCTTGTGGTCAGAATGGGCGAGATACACGCCTTGCTCGGTGAAAACGGCGCCGGAAAAAGTACGCTTATGAACATGCTGTCAGGGATTTATCGCCCTGACAGCGGTTCTATTTTTGTCTATGGCGAGGATGCACATTTCGCCATGCCAAAGGATTCAATCAAAAAAGGCATCGGCATGATCCACCAGCATTTCAAACTTGTGGACGTGATGACGGCGCGCGACAACATCACTCTTGGGCAAAAGTCCGGTCTTTTTTCAAACAAGAAGGATTTGACAAAGAAAATACTCGATATTTCCGAGCGATACGGTCTTGGCGTGGATCCAGACAAGAGGGTCTTTGATATGTCGGTCGGCGAGAAACAGACGCTTGAGATTATCAAGGTTCTCTACCGTGGGGCGAAGATTCTCATCATGGACGAGCCGACCGCGGTTCTGACACCGCAGGAAATAGAAAAGCTATTCAAGATTATTCGAAACATGAGAGATGAGGGCTGCGCAGTTGTCATCATTACTCACAAACTGAATGAGGTCATGGAAATCTCAGACCGCATCACCATACTGCGCGGGGGCCGATCGATAGGCACCGTCGTAACGGAAGAGGCAACGATTCCAACCTTGATTGAGAAGATGGTCGGCGGAAGCATAGACCTCAATATCGATAGACCCAAACTTAATGAAGAGCAGAAACCGCTGTTGACCGTAAATGATCTGTCGGTGAATGATGGCGAAGGAAAGACCGCTCTTGACGGCCTCAGCTTCACGCTGAACACGCACGAGATACTTGGCGTTGCAGGCGTTGCGGGCTCAGGACAGAAGGAGCTTTGTGAAGTTTTATCCGGACTTATGGATGCGAAAAGCGGCAGCGCAATTTTTGAAGAGCACGACATTCTCGGCAAAAGTGCGGGCGAAATCATCAAGCTCGGTATCAGGTTGGGTTTCATTCCCGAGGACAGGCTCGGCATGGGACTCGTCGGCTCTCTCGACATTACTGACAATGTCATACTCAAGGATTATCGGCTGAGCAAGGGTCTTGTCCTGCGCAGAAGCCCCGGGGCGGAAAAGGCGAGGCGAATTGTGAAACGCCTTGATGTGAAGGCTCCGAGCATTAGCACACCTGTCGGGAAACTCTCCGGAGGAAACATTCAAAAAGTTCTACTCGGAAGGGAAATTGACTCGGATCCGAAGGTGCTTATCACAGCATATCCCGTTCGCGGCCTCGATATAGGCGCGACGCATAAAATATATGATTTACTGAACGAACAGAAGAAGAAGGGCGTCGGTATCATCTTCATCGGCGAAGATCTCGACGTTTTACTCGAACTTTGCGACCGTATCATCGTCCTTTCCGGCGGAGAAATGACAGGGCTTCTGGACGCAGAGGATGTGAGCAAGGAACAGGTCGGATACCTGATGACGGGAGCGCATGAAGCCGAACTCGCCGGCGCGGGAATATAGGAGATATTGCAGGAGAATTATGGTCAACCCAATCAAAATCACAAAGCGGGCGGAATTGCCACACATCAAGATGATCCTCATAGAGATCGTTGCTGTCGTGCTGTCGCTCGTCTTTGCGGGTATCGTGCTACTTTTGTTCAATCTCAATCCGCTGAAGGTATTCTCGGCCATCATCGAGGGGGCACTCGGCACGGGGCTCAGGATAGAGCAGACCATCAACAAGGCCATACCGCTTACGATTGCCTCGCTCGGTATCTTGGTGGCGTTCAAAATGAAATTTTGGAATATCGGCGGAGAGGGGCAAATCACGATAGGTGCCTTGGCGGCCTCTCTGGTCGCACTGAATTTGGGAAGTCTGCCACGCCCCTTGCTTTTGCTATTGATGGCCGTAGCAGCTATCGCCGCCGGAGCTCTCTGGGCACTCATTCCTGCCACCTTCAAGGCGAAGTGGGGGACGAATGAGACCATCTTCACCCTGATGATGAACTATGTGGCTATCAAATTTGTTACCTATCTTCAGTACGGCCCGATGCGAGATCCGAACAGCAGCGGCTTTCCGCGCATTGCCAGTTTTTCCGAAAACGGTCTCATGCCCGACTTTCTCGGCTATCAACTCGGTTGGGTCATCACGATTCTTCTCGTCGCCTTCACGTATTTTTTCATCAATCACACGAAGAAGGGCTATGAGATAACCGTCGTGGGCGAAAGCATTGAAACCGCGCGGTATGCAGGTATGAATATTCCATCCATCATCGTGATTTCGATGGCTATTTCGGGTGGACTTTGCGGGCTTGTCGGCATGATTCAGGTGTCCGCTATCGAAAAGACGCTCGTTTTCGGTATCGCCAACAATTACGGGTTCACGGCCATCATCACGTCGTGGCTTGCTCGCTTGAACGCTATTTCGACCTTGTTTGTCTGCATTGCCTTTGCCATTCTCATGCAGGGTGCGACGTATATTCAGCTCGCCATGCACGTGCCATCGTCCGTTGCGGAGGTCGTTCAGGGTATCATTCTCTTCTTCGTGCTCGGCTCCGATTTCTTCCTTCGCTACAAGGTCGGCTTTGATTTCGGCGGCAAAAGGGCGAAGGCAGCTGCAGGGGGGGTAATTCAATGAGTGAATTTCTATACGCCTGTATCATAGCCGCCACGCCGCTCCTCTTTGCGACCTTAGGTGAGCTCATCACGGAGAAATCGGGCAGCCTCAATCTCGGCGTCGAAGGAATGATGATCATGGGTGCTTCCGTTGGTTTCATCGCTGCCTATTCAACCAGTAATGCGGGGGTGGCACTTCTTGGGGCCTTCGGTGCGGGTGCGCTCGCAGCTCTCATCTTTGCGGTTTTGACTGTCTCGCTTCAGGCAAATCAGGTTGTAACCGGACTCACGTTGACAATCTTCGGGGCCGGTCTGTCTCGCTTCATCGGCGATCAGTTCATCGGACAGACCGTGCCTTCCGGCGTGCGGCATTTCTTCTCGGACATTCATATTCCGCTACTTTCCGATATTCCTGTCATTGGGCGTATGCTCTTTCAGCATGACATCTTCGTATACTTTGGCTATATCAGTGTGGCGTTATTCACAATCTATATATACAAGACTAGGCTCGGGCTCAACATGAGAGCCGTCGGAGAAAACACGGCTGCTGCCGATGCGTCAGGTGTTTCAATCACCGCGCACAAATACCTGCACATCATCATCGGCGGAGGTTTCGTCGGTTTGGGTGGTGCTTATCTGTCGCTCGTTACCGTTCCAATCTATCAGGCAGATGTCGTAACGGGGCGCGGCTGGATCGCTGTTGCTCTCGTCATCTTTGCGGCATGGAATCCAATCAAGGCCTTCCTCGCGTCGCTGCTGTTCGGGGCACTTTCGATACTCGGCCTCTGGCTTCAGAGCACCGGCGTGGCGGTTTCGCAGTATCTCGTAGACATGCTGCCCTACATAGCCACGATCGTCATAGTAGTCATCAGCACTAGGAAAAACCGCAAAGAGGACCTCCCCCCCGCAAACCTCTCAGTGTCATATTTCAGAGAAGACCGATAGAGTAGAGTCGCGGCATTTGAAAATATCGCAAAATGCTAATGCGTAAATTTCGTAAATTTATTTGATTTGTGTTGTGTTTTGTGGAATAGTGCCATATAATCAATTTAATAGGAGCGCTCGCTCGTGGTTGGCGGCTACTCCAATTGGATATGACCGTCTTACACTACGAAATGTAAGGCGGTTTTTTTATTCCTTCCGGTCTCTCGACGCGAAAGTAACTATTGCCATAATGAGCAAGCCCAGAGTCAAAAGATCTCCAAATGCTACCATTAAAATTGCAACCACCTCCCCTCAGTGATCTCCTGATGAATGCCTTT
>JAISKC010000074.1 GCA_031261345.1 Eubacteriales Family XIII. Incertae Sedis bacterium
AACAATCCTGTTCTTAATGAAAAGGACTACTATGATGTTCTCAGGCAAAGTTTATGGCAGGTGGATTAACCATTATTGTTATTACTTCTTTTCTATTTTACTGCCCTTGAGTAGTAACATTTTCATAAAAAAATCGCTTGAAGTTGTTGAAATCTTGCGTTTAGTATGATACATTAGATTAGTAGAAAGACCGGGCGACCCGGACGGGTAGTCAAAGGAGTGTTCTACACGAATATAGTCACCCGGTAGGTATCTGCCGGGTGTTTTGATTGTCCCCTCTTGCCCTTGACCTTTGGGGATTGCTGTGATACTATTGTTTCAATATTGGTTATTTCAAAGAGTGGGTCGTCCCGCTCTTTCGTATTTTATGGAGTGAAAACAAAGGAAGGGATACCCAAATGAACAAGGATTTCATCGCGGCGCTTGAAGAACTCGAAAAAGAAAAACGCATATCAAAGGAACAGACACTTGAAGCACTCAGCCGCGCGCTCGTATCGGCTTACAAGAGTCAGGAGAGTATCAAGGATAGGAGCCGTGAGCGCTTTTTGAACAGGGAAGACGAGGAGTCTTCCGAGCCACAGGAAATTGACAACACCGAATACATCACAGCGGACATCGACGAAGCTACCGGCGAGATACAGGTTCTTCATACGAAGATAGTCGTGCCGGAAGTAACGGATCCCGACCGTGAATATCTGCTCTCGGACGCTCAGGAAATCGATCCTGACTATGAGGCCGGAGACGAAATCAGCTTCCCTGTACCGGTCGAAAACTTTACCAGAATAGCGGCACAGATAGCCAAGCAGGTAGTAATGCAGGCAATCAGGGACGCCGAAAGGGGGCTTGTCTATGAAGAATACAAGGACAAGCAGGGCGACCTCATCACAGGCGTGATACAGAGAGCCGGTTTTGGTGCAGTATATGTTACCATCGGCCGCACCGAGGGTATCCTGTCCAAAAACGAGCAGGTCAGGAAGGACCGTTACACAGAAAATACGAGAATGAAGTTCCTTCTTCTCGAGGTGAAAAACCCCGCTGCTGACGAGGCGAAACGTGCCGAGGACCAGAAGAGGGGCAAGAGACCGAACAAGAAAGGTTCGCAAGGTGGGCCGCAGCTCTTCCTCTCGAGAAGCCATCCGGATTTGGTCAGAAGACTGTTCGAGTTGGAAGTGCCCGAACTTCGCGAGGGTATCATTTCGATAGAGAGGCTGGCAAGAGAGGCTGGAAGCCGTACGAAGATTGGCGTCATGTCATTTGACGAGAGTGTAGATCCCGTGGGTTCCTGCGTCGGCAACAGAGGCGTCAGGGTTCAGGCTGTTGTAGATGAGCTCATGGACGAGAAGATTGACATCATTCCTTGGAGCGAGGACGTCCTCACAAATATCAAAAACGCTTTGGCACCTGCTGGAGTCGAAAAGATACTGTTTGACGAAGAGGAAAACCAAGCTGTTGCCATCGTTCCGGATTTCCAACTTTCGCTTGCAATCGGTAAGGAAGGTCAGAACGTTCGCTTGGCGGCAAAGCTTTGCGGCGTGAAGATTGATATAAAGAGCCATTCGCAGTATTACTCATCGCAGATCGACGAAAATCTGACGGCCAGTCTCGACGAGGAAGGATTCTACAATCCCGCTGATTTTGTGGGGACAGATGATGACTTCGAAGAGAAGGAAGCCGAGCTTGAGCAGGCCGAATTTGAAGAAGCTGTAGAGGAAGGATCGGATACAGAAGCTCCGGAGGCAGAAGTTGAAGTTACTGAGGAAGCCCTTGAAGTCCCTGTAGATGAAGTTACTGAAGAAAAAGAGGAAAATGACGAAGAATAAACACGTTCCAATGAGGAAATGTATAGGTTGCAATACCTCATTTGACAAGAGAGAACTGATAAGGCTCGCGAACGCGGACGGGATCGCGGTAATCGACGGCGAGGGCAATCTTTCAGGCAGAGGAGCGTATCTTTGCAAGGATATGGATTGTCTCGAAAAGGCGATTAAGCGCAAAGCATTTGCGAGGGCGATGGGAGTAAATATGACGACGGAAAACGCTGAGTCCCTCAGAAGAGAATACAAGGACTATGCGGAGAACTCGGAGGTGAGTGAATGAAAATATTAGAACTGGCGGCGGAACTGAACAAACCGAACAAGGAGGTTCTTGCGAGAGCTAATGAACTTGGGATTGATGCAAAGAGCACGACGAAAAATCTCAATGATTCAGACGTGCAACGCATAAAGGATAGTTACGAATCGAAGCAAAATGCACCTGCAGAAAATCTTAAGAGTGCCCCCAAGGGTTCGCTTGCGCCTATCAGAAAACCCCGCAAGGTTGTGGAGGCTGAGAAGAAGGCTCATGAAGCCGAGATTACTCCCGCTACGCAGGAGGCCCAACCTTCCGAGCCCGAAGCGGTGGATTTGGTGAAACCTGCGGACGCCATAGCTCCAGAAGCTCCAAAGGAAACGGCCACGGCAGAAGTAGAAGCGGCTGCGTCTGTTACCGTTCCTGTTACTGCCTCTGAAATGGCTCCGGTAAAGAAGGAAGAGAAACCCGCACCTGCCGCCGCCAAGCCGAAGGAACCGGCACAGAGGCTTAGACCTGACATTGCCAAGGCTATGGCGTTGCCGCCTCGGAAAAAGCCAGAACTGGCACAAGGCCAAGGTCAAAATCAGGGTCAGAAACAAGGTCAGAATCAAAATCAAGGGCAAGGTCAAGGTCAAAGACCGAAACCGGCAGGCGGACAGCAGCAGGGAGGCGCTCAGGCAAAGACTGGCGAAAAGCCGAAGAGCGGTCTCACAAACAACGAGAAAAAAGGTCATTCAAAGGCAAAGAAGGACCAAAAGCCTGTCAATGAAGGCTTCAACAACAGCGCGAAAAAGAGAAGCGGCATAAAGGATAAGAATAAAAAGGGCGGTCTCGCCGATGATTTCAGAGGCTCGAGGAAGAGCCCGATATTGGAAGACAAGGCCCTCGAAAAGAAGACTATCAAGTCGAGGCCACGGCCCAAGCATCACCCCAGAGAAGAGGAAGTGCTCGAAGCTGAAGTACTCGAGAGCCTGAGCCCCGACACGGTTATCATCAATGTACCAATCACGGTTGCCGGACTTTCCGAGCAGACGGAGCGTTCGAATTCCGAGATCATCATGGCGCTCATGAAGATGGGCATAATGGCGAATGTCAATCAGAGCCTCGACGGAGATACGGTTGAGCTACTCGCGGTTGAGCTTGAAATACCTATCGTTATCGGAAATGTTGAGGAGGAAGCGGTTGAAATCGGACTCGAAGATTTCGAGGACAAGGAAGAGGATTTAGCCCCCAGACCGCCAATCATTACTGTAATGGGGCACGTAGACCACGGTAAGACTTCACTACTCGACGCCATCAGGTCGACGAATGTAACGGACAAGGAAGCCGGCGGCATCACGCAGCACATCGGTGCCTCGGAGGTGAAAATCAACGGGAAGAAAATCGTATTCCTCGACACGCCAGGCCATGAAGCGTTCACGGCCATGAGAGCGAGAGGTGCACACGTAACGGACATCGCGGTGCTCGTAGTAGCAGCTGACGACGGCGTAATGCCGCAGACAATCGAGTCTATCAGCCACGCGAAGGCGGCGAATGTACCTATCATCATCGCAATAAACAAGATAGACAAGGCGGGTGCAAATCCCGACAAGGTGAAGCAGGAACTCGCCGATCACGGACTTTTGGTCGAGGATTGGGGCGGAGACATCATCTCCGTGCCCGTCAGTGCAAAATCCGGAGAAGGCATAACGGATTTGCTCGAAATGATACTTTTGCAGGCGGAAGTCATGGAACTAAGGGCAAATCCAAAGAGACTTGCTATAGGTTCTGTCATCGAAGCCAGACTCGACAAGAGCAAGGGCGCGGTGGCGACGCTGCTCGTTTTCAACGGCTCTCTGACGGATCAGATGAGCGTTCTTGCGGGACACACCAGTGGCAAGATAAGGACTATGACCGACTTTAGAGGCAAGCCTATCAAAAAGGCCGGACCTTCGACAGCCATCGAGATTACTGGGCTCAGCGAAGTGCCTCATGCCGGCGACGAATTCCATGCGCTCAAGGACGACAAGGTCGCGAGAGACATTGCCGAATCGAGAAGGCTCAAACTTCGTGAGGACGTGATGGCGAGGACGTCGGGAACCAGCCTCGAGTCGCTATACAGCATGATCCAAGCGGGCGAGTTCAAGGAGCTCAATTTGATCATAAAGGGCGATGTGCAGGGCTCGGTCGGTGCACTTACTACGAGCCTCGAAAAGCTCGAAAATGAAAATGTAAAGGTCAAAATCATTCACACGGGCGTCGGCACGGTTACTGAATCCGACATCATGCTCGCGGAGACGTCGGGTGCTATCATCATCGGCTTCAACGTCAGACCGACTGCGAACGTCGCTTCGCTCGCGGATAGATCGGGTGTCGAAATCAGGACATACAGGGTCATTTACGACGTGATTGACGATATCGAGAACGCTATGAAGGGCATGCTCGATCCGAAGTTCAAGGAGGTCGTCATCGGCTCGGCGGACATTCGCGAGACGTTCAAGGTGCCAGGCGCTGTCATCGGCGGTGCCTATGTTACGGATGGCAAGCTCCAGAGAAATGCGGAAATAAGGCTCGTCAGGGACGGAATTCTCATACATGAGGGCAAGATTTCCTCGCTCAAGAGATTTAAGGACGATGCGAAAGAGGTCGCCAGCGGTTTTGAGTGCGGCATTGGCATCGAAAATTATAACGACATCAAGGTGGGCGACGTGGTAGAAGCCTTCGTAATGGAGGAAGTTGAAAGAAAGTAAGTAAATATATGAGAAAGAATTATAGGGATCAGAGGCTCGGCGAGGAAATCAAGAAGATCATTTCGCAGCTTCTGCAGCGGGAGCTCAAGCACCCCGCGTTGAATCAGGGCATCATCACCATCTCGCACGTCAAATCGGCGCAAGACGGCAGCTTTGCTACGGTTTATTTCACGGGAATAGGGCTTGATGAAGGTGCTGTCATCGATGGTTTCAATCAGTCTAAGGGCTTTATCAGGACGGAAATCGGCAAGGCTATGGGACTGCGGTTCACGCCCGATTTGCGGTTTAAGGTCGATGAGACCGAGCAGTATGGGCAGCATATTGACGAGCTTATTTCTAGGGTTTCTGGGGGGGATTCCGGCTCGGCGGCCGGAATGACAGCTGTGTCGGAGGCCGGAATGACGGCTAATGTTTCCGTTTCGGAAATCGTTGATTTGCTTGAGAGTTATGAGAGATTTTTGCTCTTTCCTCACGTCTCGATGGACGGGGATACGCTTGGGGCTGCGGTCGCTATCTGCCTCTCTCTTCGTGAGCTTGGCAAGAGAGCCTATGTGGTCATAGACGAGGAAATTCCCGACATTATCGAATTTATCGAATACAAAACCACGATTTCCATCAAGGAAGCGGAAGCACTTGAACTTGAAAATTACCTGTCCATACTGCCTGACTCGTCGGACGTCAGCCGGATAGAAACGCGCGGGGAACTCTTTTCCTCAGGCAAGGAAAGCCTCTGCATCGACCATCACATTACTGGAAACCCGACATGCGACTACAACATCATTCTCCCCGAGGTGGCCTCGACGTGCGAAATCGTCTACGACATACTCACGGAGGCGGACTATCCGATGCACGAGGAAATCGCAACGGCCCTCTACGTCGGGATTTTGACCGATACGGGAAGGTTCCAATACGAATCCACGAGGCCGCAGACGCACAGGATAGCGGCGAGCCTCATGGAAAAGGGCGTGGACGTGAACAGAGCCTTCAACGAGGTCTATCAGAAGCTCACCCCGAGCAAGCTATTTGTCGAAAAAGAGCTTCTGGAAGATATGGAAATCTTCGCCGATGGCAAGGCTGCCGTTGGCTTCATTACTAGGAAGACCTTGGATCTCTATGACGCGAAAGACGCGGACACGGAAGGCATGAGCGAGAAACTTCGGTCGATCGTGGGCGTCGAGGTTTCGGTGTTTGCAAGAGAGCTCGCCGACGGACGAATCAAGACCTCCATGCGCTCGAAAAACTATTTTGACGTTGCTGCTCTCGCGGCAAAGTATGGCGGCGGCGGACATATCCGTGCGGCCGGATTCACTTCCGAGAAGACTATGGAAGAGACGCTTTCTGATATCAAGAAGAGTATCGAAGCGGGATTGATGGGAGATTGCGGGTCAGATCCGCAATGACACGGCATAATTGAACGGAATCGTTGTTGTTGACAAGCCTCAGAATATGACTTCGCACGATGTCATCAATATCATGCGGCGCGCGACGGGCGTGAAGCGCGTAGGGCATACGGGCACGCTCGACCCTATGGCGACGGGCGTTCTTCCCGTATTCATCGGCAAGGCGACCAGACTGATTGAGTATCGGGCGGCCAGCGGCGGTTCCTCTGCCAAGGCCTATTCCTGTGTAATGAAGCTCGGGCTCGAGACCGAGACGGCGGACATCTGGGGGGCAGTAATAGGGACCTCGGATGCTCCTATGCCAAGCGATGAGAGGATACGCGAGGCAGTTTCAGGTTTTGTGGGCGTGCAGGTTCAGGTGCCTCCTATGTATTCCGCAATCAAGGTCAACGGCAAGAAACTTTACGAGTACGCGAGGGCCGGTCAGGAATTACCTATGGATATTGTGAAGAGTCGCAAGATTGCCATAGAGAGTATCGAGGTTTCCAGTATTGACAGGGAGAATAAGGAAATAGCTATAGATGTCGTGTGCTCAAAGGGGACGTATATCAGGACGCTCTGCTCGGATATAGGGAATGTTTTCGGCACGTTTGCGACTATGACACAGCTCAGGCGGACTATGAGCGACGGGTTTTCGCTTGAGGGAAGCGTCAGTGTGGATTTTCTGAAAAGTCTGCCTCGGGCTACATCTGAGGCTGCTGAAATCCCAGGGCTGAGTTTGATACCGATGGATAGGGCGGTTTCCCATTTGGAAAAAGTAATGCTCACGGAGCACGAAGCGGCACTGTTTTGTAATGGAATCAAGGTGGAAAAATATGGCAATGCCGAGGGGCTCGTGAGCGTCTATGAAGGAGACAAATTCTTGGGCGTCGCAAAATATGACGGTAATGTATTGAAGGCAGAAAAGGTGATAAGATAGCATGAAGATTTTTAGAAACAAAGATGAGATAAAAAATATACCGAAGACTGCGGTAGCACTTGGCTTTTTTGACGGAGTGCATGTCGGGCATGCAGAGCTCATTTCTGAAACGGTCGCCCTCGCCAAGGAGAAGGGGCTTATGTCAGCGGTTTTCACCTTCGACGAGCATCCCAAAAATGTGATGACACACAGCGATGCCGTTAAGCGATTGGTTTCGGCCGAGGACAAGTTGAGCCTCATCGAAGAGCTCGGTGTGGACTTCTGTTTCGTATTCTCGTTTGCGGACGGTTTTCACGAAATCTCTCCTGGAAAATTCGCAAAGGAATATATTTCGGAGCTTTTCAATGCGGAAGATGTATTTTGCGGTTACAACTTCCACTTCGGAAGCAGAGCCTCGGGCGACGGAGCTATGCTCACAGCTTTGGGTGCGGAAGACGGTTTCAATGTCCATGTGCATGAGCCGATCATGATAGATGGCCAGACCGTCAGCAGTAGCCTCATCAGGGGGCTCGTCAATGAAGGCAGCATGGAAGAAGCCGAAAAGTTTCTGGGTAGAAGGTTCTACCTCACGGGAAATGTCATTGAAGGGAACAAAATTGGGCGCACCATCGGCTTCCCGACGGCAAACATTGACATGAATTTGACAATATCCGAGCCGGCTTTCGGCGTATACATCACCTTTGTCATCTGGAGAGACAGAAGCTATCCGGCGGTAACAAACCTCGGTATCGCCGAATCGGTGGGTCGCGGCACGCTCTTTGTGGAAAGCCACATTCTGGATTTTTCCGAAAGCATTTACGGCGAAGAAATCCGCGTCGAGTTCGGGGAACGCATCAGAGGCGAGGAGAAATTCCCTGACATCATGGCTCTCGTAGAGCAGATTGGGAAGGACAAGGAAACAGCCATTGAATGGCATAGGGACAACAAGTGAGGAGGATAGAACGATTAAGACGTTAGTAATGTTTTTGTTGAACTATTATTTATTGATTATATTGGGTGGAATAATTGTCATTATTGTAGTCAGGTTTGTGTATAAAACAGTCAGACCTTCGACAAAAGATGAAGCGAGGGAAATGGCAACAGACCTTACAAATGTATATGATTCAATTACAGGTTTACCGCGAAACATAACGGACATTAATCACAACATCTTTTTTGAAGAAAATGAAAAAGCAGTTAGGAGAGTGGTTGAAGAGGAAAGTTTGCATTAGTGGACTGAATCAATTGGCATAGAGGCAACAAAAGATGAAACGGCGGCGGATTCTACGGAGTTCGCCTATTTAATCATGCTGAAATATAAATGTAAAACATTTACTGGTAATGTTTGACAAATTGCATTTTTATGATATAGTTTCCATATATCACCAATCGATTGTTTAAAAAGGGAGAGACAAGGCAGAACGTATGGAGGACAGAGCAAAGGTTATTATTCCAAAAAATTTGAATGCGCCTCCTGAACAACATGAGATTGAAGTAGCATGGATTTTCGCTTTCCACTATAACTGTCGGGTGGAATTTTTAAAACCTAATGAGGGGTATAAAATAAAGACAGCTGATTTCATAATGAATGGAATGATGTGGGAAATTAAAAGCCCTAAAGGCAATTCAAGGGAGCACACAATAAAGAGACAATTTCGAAATGCTAAGGGTAAAAATCAATATCTGATTATCGATGGTCGTCGTACAAAATTGGATGATAAGTTTATAATTGGTAGGATTAGATTTGAGCTTGAACTACATCCCAGCGTTAGGAAATTGATTTTTATTGCAAAAGATAAAAAAGTTCTTGCAATGAAGTGATAGTGGTGATACATTGTGAATAGGAAAGGCCGGGCCATTGCGATCGATAGCCAAAGGAGCATTCCTGTGAGATTACCGGCGTTTGTGAAAGCAAACGCCGTTTTTGTGTCCTATTATGTTCATGCACATAGGGACAACAAGTGAGGAGGATAGAACGATTAAGACGTTAGTGATGTTTTTGTTGAACTATTATTTGTTGATTATATTGGGTGGAATAATTGTCATTATTGTTGTCAGGGTTGTGTATAAAACAGTCAGACCATCGACAAAAGATGAAGCGAGGGAAATGGCAACAGACCTTGCAAATGTATATGATCCAATTACAGGTTTACCGCGAAACATTACAGACATCAATCACAATATCTTTTTTGAAGAAAATGAAAAAGCAGTTAGGATAGTGGTTGAAGAGGAAAGTTTACTAAAACGCTAAACGTATTTTATGAATTTATTTTTGTTGTGTTTAGTGGAATAGTGTCATATAATCAATTTAATAGGAGCACTCGCTCGTGGATGGCGGCTACTCCAAAAGAGATTTTTGCCGTCTTACACTACGAAAAAATGTAAGGCGGCATTTTTATTCTTTCTTGTCTCTCGACGCGAAAGTAACTATTGCCATAATGAGCAAGCCCAGAGTCAAAAGATCTCCAAATGCTACCATTAAAATTGCAACCACCTCCCCTCAGTGATCTCCTGATGAATGCCTTT
>JAISKC010000075.1 GCA_031261345.1 Eubacteriales Family XIII. Incertae Sedis bacterium
AGACAATGAAGATTCACCGCTACTACAAATGCGTCACTGCGAAAAAGAAACAGGGTTGCAAACGTAAGTCGGTCAAGAAAGACTGGATTGAACGGCTTGTGATTGAATACGTCTTAGAAAGTCTGTTTGACGATGCCCTCATGGAAAGCATTGCCGACAAACTTCTGATTGTGCAGAAACGAGAGAACACCAATCTGCCGCTGATGAAAAAGCAACTCGCAGAAACACAGAAATCCATCGACAATATCCTCGATGCCATACAGCAAGGGATATTCAACGCCTCGACCAAAGGACGGCTTGACGAACTGGAAGAAGTCAAAGAACGGCTCACCATTGGTGTGGCACGAGAGGAAATCATCAACAACTTTATCACCAAAGAAAAAGTGCTGTTTTGGTTGCACAGATTCCGCGATACCGATGTGACGGATTACGCTCAAAAGCAACGACTTGTTGACAGTTTCGTCAATGCAGTTTATATTTATGATGACCGAATTGTGATGCTGTTCAATTACAAGGACGGGTCAAAGACTGTAAGTTTAGCCGATATTGAGGGTTCGGATTTTTCCTCATTAACGGCACCAAACAAAATAATCATAAGGGCATCCCCCCTTATGATTATTTCTTTTTTTGCCCCGAATCGGTTAAAATCTGTCAAAGGGTGGCTTGCTATGATTACCAAAGCCTAGGGATTTTTTCCTGTATCCGTCAATCGGGCAGAATGAAGTAATCTAACAATTTGCTTAATTCGTTTGCTTGTGTCTTTAGCTTCTCGCTGGTATTCACGCTGCTCCTCACCGAATCTCCGGTGCTGTTTAGCTTCGCGATGACCCTGTCTAGGCTTTCGTAAATGTCCACAATTTCTTTGTTTTGGGCGTCAGACGCGTTGGATACACTGTTGATATACTCACTACTCTCATTTATGCCTTCGGCGATTTTTCCGAAGGTGGTAGAAGTGCTGTTTGCAATCCCAACACCGATATTCGCCTTTTCTATCACGTCATCAATCAGCTGCGCTGTCTCTCTGGCGGATTCCGAGCTTTTGTTTGCGAGGTTTCTGACCTCGTCGGCGACGACGGAGAAACCCTTGCCATTGACACCTGCTCTTGCCGCCTCAACCGAAGCATTGAGAGCCAATATATTGGTCTGGAATGCGATGTCATCAATTGCCTTTACAACCTTGCTGATTGCCTGACATGCTTCACTGATCATAGAAACCGAATTGAGCAGTTCCGTCATCTGATCTGTACCGTGCGCCGCGTCATGCCTTATAGCGTCTACAACCTCCGAGGCCTTCACTGCGACGTCAAAGTTTGTCCTTGTTTTTTCTGTGACCAAACCGACGGATTCGGACAAATTTGCAATCTCCTTTTGCTGCTCGGTTGCGGCAATTTCCAGTATGTTTGCCTCCTGTGAAATATGCGCCGATGTATCTCTTAGTTTGTCCGCACTCTCCATGAATATGCGGAACATGTCCGCCAATCGGCTCGTTGTCTTTTCAATTGCAAAGGACATTGAGTCAACATCGCTGCGCGGAACAATTTTCTTGGATATATCGCCATCGGCTATTCGTTCAAGCACCTCGATTTGCTTTTTGCTACTTTCGGATATTTTGTTAAATGATACCGCAAGTTCGCCTATCTCATCGGAAGATATATATCCGATTTCGCTATCTATGTCGCCCATGGATATCTTTTCTGCCGCCTCAGTAACCATGCCTATAGGTATCCCGAGCTTGCGCCTAAAGTAAACAGAACACGCGATACAGAATATCACAACCATGATGAGACCTATAGCTATCAGGTAGATTGCAAAAGACCTCGTCTCCGAGACTACGACGTCCACACTTACGTCCACACCAACAATCCCGACCACATTACCTTCTGAGGAAATTATGGGTGCATATCCCGTTATAAGCCAGCCAAAACGTTCATCAAAATACGCATCGGAATAAATCGCAAGACCTTTCCCAACAACGGTGGGTATGTCATCCGACTCGATGGCGGCTTCCTCCTTCGACAGAAAATCCAACGGGTCATCGCCAACTTTTGGATTGTATCCTTCGGCGTAATAAGTAACATTATCGTCGTACTCCGAGTCGAGAATATATAGATACTTCACATCATTGTCGATGGCTGTCCTATCCGCAAAGGCCTTTATGCTGTCCCACTGTTTGTCCTTGGTTCTATTGGTCAGGGCCTTGTCAAATTCATCGGCGTCTATCGCCGCTGCGACGGTGGTGGCAATGCCCATCACGCGTTCTCCGCTTTGGATATGAGCCTCTCTGGAATAAAGATAGTAGCTGGTCGCGCCGATAGCAAGGGCACACACGAAAATCATTGTTGCAACGATGAGAGTGATTCTCCTTGTGAGTGCACTGCTCTTTTTGCTCGTATTAGTCATCTCAACTTCTCCAATCTTACTTGATTTTGAAGTGGCGAATAAGCTGATATAACAATGTTGCCTGATTGTTCATTTCCTCGCTGGCTGCAGCTGTCTCCTCCGCTGTGGCACTGTTTTGCTGAATTGCATTTGTGATCTGTTCTAAGCCTATGTTGATATTTTCGATTGCCGCACTCTGCTGCATGGACGCTTTGGGTATCTGCTTCACGTATTCATTTGTCTCGTTGATACCTTCCATAATTGCGGCGAACGACTCGGATGTGCTTTCGGCCATGCTGACGCCGAGAGTAGCTTTCTCAACGGAATTGGAGATGAGAGCTCCCGTTTCCTGTGCCGCAAGCGTGCTCTTCGCCGCCAAGTTGCGAACTTCATCGGCTACGACGGCAAAGCCCTTTCCGTGCTGACCTGCCCGAGCCGCTTCAACAGCCGCGTTCAAAGCCAATATGTTGGTTTGGAATGCGATGTCTTCGATTACCTTGATGACCTTTTCTATGTTGCTACTCGATTCATTGATTTCCTTCACGGCGTCGGACAGTTTCTGTATCTGCTCGCCGCCTCTCTGTGCCGAATCCTTTATTGACGCCGACAGCGCCGCGGCACTCTTTGCCAGTTCTTCGTTTTTCTTGGTCAAATCGGCAATCTCCGAGACTTCGGCAGAAAGTTCTTCAATGGACGCCGCTTGCTCGGTAGTTGACTGCGACAAAAGCAGTGCACCGTTTGTCATCTGCTGCGAGCCGCTCGTTACCGACTGTGCCGAATTGTTGATTTCCCTGAATACGTGATTTGTAGACTCAACCATTTGCGCGAGAGCAATATTGAGTGCATCAAGCTCGGATTCGGGGACCACAGCCACGGTCAAATCACCATCCGCAAGAGCTTGGACAGCATCAACCTGTTTTTGTATACTCTCAACCATTCGCCCAAATGATCTCGCCAATAGGGCAATTTCGTTATCGGTCTTCTCCTCTGTCAATTTATCCAAAGAAAGATGTGCAATATCACCGGAAGCAAGCGAATCCAGAGCCGATGTCAACTTAGGCAGATCCGCAAGTAGTTTTCTGATTATAATGAAAATGATTATGGATACCAGAAGAATCAGAACGACGCCGACAGCAATGATGACAATTGAAAGACCGGCTCCTGCCTCGTCAACATCGCTGCGAGGAACGATCGCACAGACATTCCAATACTGCTCCGTGTCTCCTATATTCACTCCATGCATCGCAAAAATCATCTCTTCGTCATGAGAGGGTGAATATCCACTGGCGTATTTCGTTCCTCCATTCGCAGCAATCTCTTCGAAATCGCTCTCAAAAATACTCATCCAATTGTCTCTATAGTGGGTCAACAGATCATCTGGATTGGAGTGAGTGGCAACGAGCCCCGAAGGACTGAATGTAATAATATAACCATCGTCCAATATCTTGCCAGCATTCATTTTATCGACCAGTCCTGTCATGTCAATATCGAGACCGACGGCCCCTATTACTTTTCCGTTTTGAACAATAGGAATGGCAATTGAAGAAACCAGTTTTTCTTCAGTTCCGACCTTGTAATAGTAGGGATCGCTCATATATGGCTTTCCCGTCTTCTTCGCCCCCTGATAATAATCTCCGGCAATAGGATCGTCGTATCCGACCAAGGCTTCGACATCTATACCATCGGGCGTGTTCACGACATAGGGGACAAACCGACCACTACTGTCGTGGTAAAGAGTGTTTGCAAATTGTGCATCCTTGCCGTCAAAAGCGTCAGGTTCATAAACGCACCAAATAGCCAACATACTCTTGCTGACTGCAAGCACATCCTTGAACTGAGCAACGGCCTCTTCCCTCGCGTTTTCCAAGTCCGACAGCCCTTCGATGATGGGAGCAATCGCGGCAATACTACCATAGTTTTCGTTACCTATAGACTGAAAATCCGATGCGTAGCGAGCGGCGGCTTCAGTGACAATATGCTCTGACAAATCCGCTGTAATACGTGATGTCTGGTAATTCAAAATAAGAACCATCGCCAAAATCCCGACAATAAGAACGGAAATGACCGGAAAGAGTATCGAGTTGCGTATGCTCTGATTCTTCATATCTACAGACTGAGATTATCAGTCTTCTTTTTTAAGAAATCCGGGGATAATAAAGTCGTTTCCTTCACCCTCTTCCGTTTCACTTAAAATACTCTCCTGTTGAGCTCCGTTGGCCGGCTCATATTCTCCGTAGGAGGAGTCTGTTTCAGTGCCCTCAGCCGGAGCAAATTCCGAAATCTCGCTCTGATTTGAGGGTGCCGGACCGAGTCCAAACGCCTTGTCATAATCAGATCCGCTCTGCATTCTTTCAGGAAGGACTAGATCTGCGTCCGAAATGCCATCCGCATCCTCAAAGCCGGTCGCAATGATGGTCAAAGTGATTTCATCACCAAGCGTTTCGTCTATCGTGATACCGATATACACATCAGCATCGTCATCCACTTCCTGCGAAATCATATCCGAAGCCGAACTCGCTTCGAGCATACCGAGGCTGGATCCCCCCGCGATATTCAGGAGCAGCGCCTTGGCACCCGCGATTGACGTCTCAAGAAGCGGGCTATTGACCGCCTGATCGACCGCCTGCTGCACTCTGTCAGCACCTGAGCCTCTGCCGATACCCATGTGGGCAACGCCTCTCTGGCTCATCACCGACCTGACGTCCGCGAAGTCAACGTTGATGAGGCCGGGGCGAACTATGATATCCGTGATACCCTGTATGCCGTCCTTGAGCACCTCGTTTGCGGTATTGAACGAATCCTCGACCGATGTCTGGTCGCCCGCGAGCAAAAGGAGCTTGTCGTTTGGAACCAGAACGAGTGAATCCACGTATTTTTTCAGATATTCTATGCCCTTGTCGGCATGCTGTTTTTTCTTCTTGTTCTCAAAGCTGAAGGGCTTAGTAACTACACCAACCGTTAGAATACCCTTTTCCTTTGCGAGTTTTGCAACCACCGGTGCCGCGCCGGTGCCCGTGCCACCGCCCATTCCGGCAGTAATGAAGAGAAGGTCCGCACCCTTTATCGCATTTTCTATATCCTGCAGGTTTTCTTCAGCCGACTCAAGGCCAATCTCCGGCTTGCCGCCGGCACCGAGGCCTCCCGTGAGCTTGCTTCCAATCTGAATCTTGAGCTCAGCATTGGAATATTCCAAATCCTGCGCATCGGTATTTATTGCAATATAGTCAACTCCGGTCAAATCACACTCGACCATTCGATTGACAGCATTGCCACCGCCTCCACCAACGCCTACGACGATGATGTTTGCAGTATTAGTGTCCTTTTTTTCTAATAGAATACCGTCATGCAGCATATTATTACCCTCCTTGGTATTGTTCCATACATAGATGAAAAAATTATATCATATCTACAATAAATTTAAACTTTTTAATTTGGAGATCCCGGCCGAAATGAACACGTTCCGTGAACACCTACATTTATAGTGCCCTGCAATGTTCCCTTCGCCACCAAATCGGCTATCACCTTTCTTATCGGACCTGCGCCCTCCTTTATATTCTCAAAACTCCCCTCGCATACCAACTCGTCAAAGATGTAGGCTCTGACATTGACACCTCCGACCACGATTTTCTTGAAGTAGAGGTCCTCACCGGCTATATTTTTCAGGAACTCGAGACTTTCCTTATAGAGGTCCTCATCCTTGACCTTGAGCATTTCGCCAGGCTTTGTTTTCGTCACCGAAAGACCCTCGACGATAGGCAGATTGGGTAGTTCCGTAGCGTCCCTGATGTCCATACCCAGAAAATCTACAATATAATACTTCGTTCCTGGGCCACGGACAATGACATCCTCAGCACGTTCCGTTACGGAGATTTTCACCTTGTCTGGAAACTTTCTCTTCACTGTTACGGTATTGATATAAGGGTCCTTTTCCAGCAGATCCTTCACATCTGCCATTCGGGTCTTGAATATATTGTCACCTTTTTTGATCCCCGAAAGGCTTTCGATCTGAGCTGCCTCAAAATGTGCATTACCGGAAACGCCCACCTCGTGTATGCCAAAAAAGTCGGACATTGCGAGGAAATAAAGCCCAACCAGAAGCAGCAATACGAAGAAAGTCTTCAGCAAGTAATGCTTTTTCTTTCGCTTCTTCCTCGGGCGAATGGCCTCGACGGCATCTTCATCCGCGATTTCTGTGCGGTATTTGCTTCTACGCCTGCTCATTTTTCCTCTCGTATATTTCGTTGAATATGATATCGGCCGAGTCCGTTCGAGCTGCCGATTTTGCGAGATTTCCCATTTTTTCAAGTTTCTCCGGATCGTCTGCAAGCTCAAATATCTTCGCCGCAAGACCGCCGTTCGCTATTTCCTCGTCATTCATTATCACAGCCGCGCCCCTGTCAGCAAGCATCTTCGCGTTGAAATACTGGTGATTGCCAGTTACATTCGGCGACGGAACGAGAATAGACGCCCTGCCACTCACGGCTATTTCGGAAAGGGTGAGCGCGCCCGACCTCGACACGATGAGATTTGCAGCACCAAAATACTCGTGAATAGTCTCCGTATAATCAAGCACATGAACAGCCTTGCCGTTTTTGATATCCAGCCGACTGAGTTTCTCCGATACTTCCCAGTAACTTCGCTTGCCCGTGATAAAGAAAACCGAGATGTTTTTTTCCGCAGGTATTTCCGTGATGAAATCGAGTGCAGCGTCGTTGATGGCGTTTGCGCCTTGACTTCCCCCAAAGATGAGTATCACTGTCTCGCCGTCAGGTATCTTCAGCAGTTGCCGATAGTCAATTTTGTCCAAATTCACAAAGACATCCCTGACGGGATTTCCGGTTACGATGACCTTATCCTTTTTTTTGAAATAATCGACCGCCTCGGGAAAGGCCGCGAAAATCTTATCGGCATACTTCTCCGCAAGTTTATTCGCCATTCCAGGCACGACGTTTTGCTCGTGAATGTAGGTGCGAATACCCATTTTGTGAGCTTCCTTCACCACGGGGCCGCAGACATACCCGCCCGTCCCGAATACGACGTCAGGCTTGAAATCCCTTATTATCTTCTTGATTTGACTCGACCCTGCCACCAAATCCTTGGCAACGGAAATGTTCTTCAGCATGTTCCTTCTATTGAACCCGCGGACGTCAATGTGTTTGCAATCGTAGCCCGCATTCGAGACGATATCCGAGCTGATTTCCTTTTTGGCACCGATGAAAAGTATCTCGGCGTCGGGGTCTCTGTGCTTCACCTTTTCGGCAACGGCAAGCGCCGGATAGATATGTCCGCCGGTAGCGGAACTTGCCATTATTATCCTCATATGGCGTTCTCCAATCGTTCGTGCCGTCTCTGTGCTTTGTAGGTCGCATTTGATATGTTCAGCATTATGCCCATGAGCCCCATGAAGAGGACCATCGCATTTCCGCCGTAGCTGATGAATGGCAGCGTGATGCCGGTCGGCGGGGCGATGGACGTAACGACCATTATGTTCAGTATGACCTGCAGAGCGAGCAACACCGTTATTCCCGAGCCGAGTAACATTGAAAATCTATCCGGAGCGTGAAGGGACACAACGGCACATCGCCAGATGAGAGTAAGAAATGCGATGAGCACGATAATGCAACCGACGAAGCCAATTTCCTCGCCTATTATCGCAAAGATGAAATCGTTCTGCGCCTCGGGGAGCCACAGGGCTTTTTGGACGCTGTGCCCAAGCCCAACTCCATATACCCCTCCTGAACCGAGGGCAAGAAGCCCCTGCACCGTCTGATAAAATTCGCCTTGAGCGTCTTCAAACGGGTGCAAAAATCCGGTAACTCTGTTAAGGTGCTCGGCTCCAGCCGACAGTATCAAGAAAATGACGCCGAAAATCCCAAGCAATGCAGTTCCGGCAATATAGGGTATCCGAACACCAGAGAGAAACATCATGCACACTATCGTGAGGCAGATGATCAACGCCGTAGACAGATTTGGCTGCTTATATATCAGTACAAAAAGAACTCCGACAAGAGCTATCATGGGAATGAAGCCCTTTGTAAATGTCTTCGTTATCTGTGCATATTTCGTGTAATACCAAGCCACAAAAACGATAACGGCAAACTTCACATACTCGCCCGGCATGAAAGTGAGCGGCCCGATTTTGATCCACCTCGTCGCATGATTTCTCGTCTCGCCGATGCCAGGCACGAAGAGAAGCACGAGCAAAACCACTCCTATTATCATGATTGGAACAGCAAATCGCATGTATTTTTTGTATGGGAAAGCCGCCAAAATCACCATGCAAACCGCCCCTGCTCCCGCCCAAAAAGCAGCTCTGATCAGATAATGGTACGGACTGAGATTGTCCGCCATCGTGTCGTAATAACTCGCGCTGAACACCATGACGACACCAAAAATCACGAGCACCACCACCATTATTAGGAGAATGATATCAATCCTGTTTGTAGCGGGTTTTTTCATCAGCCTCTGAGCTCCCCAACATTCGCTTTGAAATGCTCGCCCCTCTCCTCGAAGCAGGAATACATATCCCAGCTCGCACAGGCGGGAGAAAGGAGCACGGTGTCCCCCTCCTCGGCCAACTCAAAGCCGAGCCTGACGCAGGAGCCCATATCGGCTTCCATGCTTATGTTTGTGAAGCCCAGACCCTCCGCAGTATTCTTTATCTGCTCTGCGGTTTCGCCGATCAGCAGCATGTGTTTCACCTTACCTCTAAAGGCGTTTATGAAGTCTGTGAAATCAGAGTGTTTGTCATAGCCTCCCGCGATGAGTATGATTCCCGCAGGTATAGCCTCGATGGCCTTTATCGCAGCGTCGGGGTTTGTCCCCTTCGAGTCGTTCACGAAATCAACGCCATCAATTTTGTCGACGAATTCGAGTCTGTGCTCGACGCCTCTAAACTGCCTGATGGCCTCCGCTATGACCGTCGGCTCTATTTCGGCTGAATACGCCACGGCGGCGGCGGCGAGGACGTTTTCGAGATTGTGTTTGCCGGGAATGAATATCTCTTCCACTCCGAGCAGGTCGATTTCCCCGTCTTCCGTGCCTAGGGTAATGCGGCCACCCTTGACGAAGACGCCAGGGGAAACCTCCTTCTTTCGGCTGAACGGTATGAGTATCCCCTTCGCCTTTTCCGCGAGAGCACTGACGCCCTCATCATCTGCATTGTACACGAAGTAATCTTCAGGACGCTGATTTTCAAAGATCTTCGCCTTCACCTCTCCGTAGGTTTCCATGTCCCCGTGTCTGTCCATATGATCCGGCGTGAGGTTGAGGAAGGCGGCTATTTCCGCCCGAAATTCCTTTGTCGTTTCAAGCTGGAAGCTGCTGACCTCCGTGACGAGCCAAGTGTCATCATCGGCTTTGAGTGCCTTTGTAACGACGGGCGTGCCGATATTTCCTGCCACGGCCGTCTTCTTTCCAGAGGCTTTGAAAATCTCCCCCACGAGAGTCGTCGTTGTCGTCTTTCCGTTTGTGCCCGTGATGGCTGCGTATTTGCCATTTCCTATCTGATATGAAAGCTCGAGCTCACCGATCACTTCCGCGCCCCTGCGCTTTGCAGCCAAAACAAAATCCTTTGCAGGCGGCACCCCGGGGCTGAGAATGACATAGTCCCACGCCTCATCGGGAACGGGCTCGCCGTTGATGTATACATTGGCGTCAAGACTCCTGAGTTTCGTAAGTAGTTTGGGATCTTCCCACTCGATATCTCTATCATCATAGACGGAAATAGAGGGACCCATCTTCACTATCGCGTCCAACGCCGCGAGGCCCGATTTTCCCATTCCTGCAATTAATACTTTTTTCGATTTTAGTTCAAGCATACTTTCTCCTGTACTTCAAAATTAATACTGTAATAAAATGATGATTAGGACGGCTACGCAGAGTCCGAATGTAACGGTGGTGAAGACGGTAACCACCTTCTTTTCGTGCCAGCCACTCAGTTCATAATGATGGTGAAGAGGAGCCATTTTGAAAACCCGCCTCTTGTTTCTGAGCTTATAACTTCCTACCTGTATTATAACAGAGAGAGCTTCCGCAACAAAGATGAAGCCGCAAATCGGTATCAAAAGTTCCATGTGAAGGAAAATTGCCGCCGTTGCTATACCGCCCCCGATGGCGAGAGAACCCGTATCTCCCATGAAAATTTTTGCGGGATAATGATTGTAAATAAGAAACCCGAGGCAGGCTCCTGCAAGTGCACAGAAAAACATGGCATCGCTCATATCCATACGAACTTCCGAAAGCCTTAGGCTGCCCAGAGAGGCAAGGCTAAGAGGCCACGCCAGCATTACTATTACTGGAAAGAAAATCGACAGCATAGTGCTGACCGATGAGGCCAGACCGTCGAGACCGTCGGTGAGATTGACCGCATTCACCACCGCAACGATCACGAATACGATGTAGGGAATGATGAAAATGCCGACGTCAACGTGCTTCCAAACGATAGGAATGAGTATCTGCGTGCCCATCTGCGCGTAATACACAAAGTAGAGAGCGACCGCGAGAGAAACGACAATTTGTAGAGCCAATTTCTGCTTCGCCGTGAGTCCGAGATTTCTCTTTTTCGTGATTTTCGTGTAGTCGTCGAGGTAGCCGACGAGGCCAAAGATCACGACCACGACGAGCACGACGATTAGGTTCATAGAGAAGCCAGATACGGCCATCGAAGCCGCCGAGCCGACAACGATGCCGGCGATGATTGAAATCCCGCCCATAGTAGGCGTCCCACTCTTCAACTGATGATTTTCGGGGACGTCCTCATGAATGACCTGCGTTTTCCGTATCTTCATGAGTATGGGAATGATTCCCCTCGTGGATAGAGCCGTAACTGTGAACGCGCAGACGAGCGGCACGAGTATCGAAATGAGTAGATTCGATTCGATGTTCGTTATCAACATAAAAGTCCCTCTACAACTTCCTCCATTTTGAGCCCGCGCGAGCCCTTGACGAGAATGACGTCGCCCTCGCGAACGAAGCCCTTCGCAAAACTGATGAGCTCGTCCTTGCTTTCAAACATTTTGATGGGAATTCCCGTGTTTGCCTTTTTGGCACCGGCAGCAATATCCTTTGCCTTTTCGCCAAATGTGAACAGAGCGTCTACGCCCTCTTCAGCTGCAAAACTGCCGACTCCCTCGTGTAGAGTAGGTCCAAATTCGCCGAGCTCATTCATATCTGCCAGTATCGCAATTTTTCTACCGCCTTCCGCAGACAGAAGATAAGAAATACCACCCTTCATCGAATCCGGATTGGCGTTGTACGTGTCGTCTATGATAGTGATGTCCGCCTCCGTGTTCTCAATGCTCTTAAGTCTGTGCGGTGCGAGGCTAAGATTTTTCAATGCCTCCGCGGCATCTTTCATAGTTACATCGAAAATACCTCCGATAGCCACAGAAAGTCCGGCACTGAGGCTGGCAAACATACCGTTTGGCGGCAAGGTGAACCCCTCGCTTTCATAGGCGTCCTCAATATCAAACTCAAGTCCGCCGCCCGAAATATGATGGGTGTTCTTCACGATATAATCCCAGTTTGAATCTTCGTTGGCATCCGTTACCACCGACACGACATCATAGCCCAGTTCCCCTGCATCACGGCTGACCTTGAGCCCGAAAAGCCGCTCATCATCGCCGTTTATTACCAAGATATTGTCCTCGTCGAAAAGCTCCGTTATCTCGAGTTTGGCATTGTATATACCATCCTCCGAATCAAAATTCTCCCTGTGGGCAACCCCTACATTCACGATCGCCGCCACGTCAGGATTCGCAATTTTGACGAGCTCGCTTATCTCTCCCTTATGATTCATACCCATCTCAACCACCAAAAGCTCCGTGTTTTCGGGCATCGAAAGTATGGTGAGCGGCAAGCCTATATTGTTGTTGAAATTGCCCTTCGTGCTGTGGACATTGTACACCTTGCTGAGCACAAGAGCGGTCATGTCCTTGAGCAGAGTCTTACCAACGCTGCCCGTGATACCGACCACTTTGGGATTGACAAGATTTCTGTAATAATGGGCGAGGGTAGAGAGAGCCTCTATCGTGTCCGAAACCTTCACAGCACTGCCATAGAAATCCTCCGGAACCTTGCTTTCGTCCGAAACGATTATCACTTCGCAGCTTCCCGAAGAAAGTTTGTCCAAATGGTCGTGAGCATCATGATTTTCACCTTTCAGTGCAAAGAAAACATCACCGGATTTTGCCGTTCTGCTATCCGTTGAAACTGCCGTGGCAACCTCTGTGCCGCCGCCCTTGATGAGCGTTCCGCCCACTTCCCTCGCTATTTCATTTGCACTTATCGCTTTCAAATTTTCTCCTCTTCGGGCTACCTGTCAAAGGCACCCTACACCGTGGGTCTTATTCCCATATATCTCAAAAGTTCCCTCGCAATGTCGTTGACCGCAGGCCCTGTTACACCGATACCGTATTCACCGACTTTCGGGTTGTCCGCGACCACGAGCACGACAAACTGCGGATCGTCAATCGGAGCGACCATGACCATAGAGCCTATCATCGCGTCCCCATACTCTCCGTCGATGAGCTTTTGGGTCGTTCCGGTCTTGATTCCTACGCGGTATCCCTCAATGCGACTGACGGGATTCGGCGAATTTTCAGATGCAAAATTCATGATTTCCTTCATCTCAAGAGAGGTTGCACTGGAAATGACCTGCCTGTCTATCTTCGTAGGTAGTTTCTCGACGACCTTTCCCTCGGCGTCGGTGAACGACTTCACGACGTGTGGACGCATGAGTTTCCCATCGTTTGCAATTGCAGAAACCGCAGAAATCATCTGTATCGGAGTTACTGAAAGCCCCTGCCCAAACGCCATAGTTGCCAGACCGACGGGGCCGACCGTATCCCTGCTCTGTATGAGTGGACCGCCCTCTGCCGGAAGGTCTATACCCGTCTTCGTCGTGATGCCGTAGAGCTCCATATAATCGTAGAACCGCTCCTCGCCCATCGCCTGAATTATCTGAATCATGGCGGGATTGCATGAGTTTAAGACCGCCTCTCTTACGGTCTGGTTGCCGTGAGCCTGCGGATAATTCCAACATTTGATTTCTCTGTCGTAGACCTGATAGGAACCCGAACAGTTGAAATGCGACTCCGGTGTGATGACGCCCTCTTCAATCGCCGAAGATGTCGTGATGAGCTTGAACACCGAGCCTGGATCGTAGACATCGGATATATTTGAGTTTCTCCACATCTTGCTGAGGTATTCCGATTTGCCCTCATCGGACAAGGCCGCAAACTCTTCTTGGGCTTCCTTCGTAATGGGCACCCCGGGATTTGCGGGATCATAGGTATTGCTCGACGCCATCGCAAGCACTTCACCGGTTTTGGGATCGAGAACGATACACGTCATTTGGTCCGACATCGTCTCCGACGCATACTTTGTTATTACCTGTTCTGCATAATATTGTATGGTCTCGTCAATCGTCAGAACCACGTTCATGCCATTGCGACTCGCATACTCCTGAAGGCTTCCGCTCGTGAGTTCGTTGCCTTCCCTATCCGTGCTCGATATCCTTCTGCCGTCAACACCAGAGAGATATTCGTCATATTCCAGTTCGATGCCCGTCTGTCCGCCCCTGTCGTTGTTCAGACTTCCGATGACCGAAGCCGCAAGCGTGCCCATCGGATAGTTTCTCCTTGAGTCGTCCTCAATCTCTATGAGCGTCGTGCCCTTTTCATCGTCATTTATTCCGGCCCTAATCTTCTCTATCTGTTCCTTCGTAACGTCTTTTGCTATGCGAGCCCTGTTCTTTCCCTCGGGAAACATGGCTCTTATCTCTTCTTCCTTCATCTTGAGCGATTTGGCAAGTATCGAAATCGCATTGTTCTGATTTTCCGCGAGTTTTTCCTTATCTCCCTTGTCATCATCCCAATTGTAGGGTTTCATCCTCATCCAAACGCGATAGCTCGCCGTGCTTACCGCGAGTTCCTTCATGTTTCTGTCTAGGATAGAGCCCCTTTGCGGTGCTATAGTCTCATCCTTTATCTGCGTTTCCGCGGCCATTCCCGCATACTTTTCCGTAGCAACGACCTGTATCCAGCCTATTCTGAAAGCGAGCACAATAAAAAAAAGGATGATAATTGTGAAGGCGAATATCATCCTTCTTTGAATGGTGAAGATTCCTTTCACCTCATCTTCTTTCCTACTGCTGCGTCCCATAATTTGTATCCTTTATCATCTGAGCGACAGCGTATTCCGGTTCGGGAAGTTCATCGAGATAAATGTACTTGTCGCGAGTCGGATATATCATACTGAGTTCGGAGGCAGCCCGTGCCTCAACGACGGCGACGCTGCTCGCCTTTTCAATATCGACCTTAATGTTTGCAATGTCTTCCTCGACTCTTGCGATATCGTCCATCGTAATGTTGATATTGTGCTGTATCGATGCTGCATAGGCGGATGAAAAAATGAGCCCAAGCAAAAGCACGGCGCCGATGAATATCACCATAACCGCAAGTTTTATCTGTGCCCCCGTCAGGGCGTTTTTCACAGGTGCAGGAACGTAGACTGCCGGACGAGCTATGACGCCTGCGGCCGCTGGCTCCGCCTTTTTGGGTAATGGCTTTGTGTAAGGAACCTCTCTCGATGGACGCCTCTCCCTTGCAGGTGCGACTTCCCTTGCGGTCCTTTCCCTTTGAGGCGCCTTTTGCGACGTCAAATTGGAGGCTTGCCCGCCTCCTCTGCCGTATTTCATGCTCACTTCAGTATTCAGTAATACATTTCTCGAAGCCATGACACCTCTTCTTTACTACAACTTCTCTATCACCCTGAGCTTTGCACTTCTGGCTCGTGGATTTTTTTCTACTTCTTCCTCCTCGGGAAGTATCGGTTTTCTGTTCACCCTCTTCGCATCGGCTACCTTGCCGCAAATGCAGACCGGCAAATCCTTTGGACATTCGCAGGGGTCTTCTCTCCTTGAGAAAGCCTCTTTCACTATGCGATCCTCCAGCGAGTGGAAGGTGATGACCGCAAGTCTTCCTCCACTGCTGAGGCTGTCTATGTATGCGTCAAGTGACCGCCTGACCGTGCCGAGTTCATCGTTTACCTCTATGCGAATGGCCTGAAAAGTCCTCTTTGCAGGGTGTGGCCCGTCCCTTCTCGCCGCTGCAGGAATGGCCGCCTTGATAATTTCTGTAAGTCTTCCCGTCGTCTTGACCGGTGCCTCTTCCCTTGCCTTCACGATGAAGGCCGCTATCCTCTTTGCCCACCTTTCCTCACCATAGGTCTTTATTACTTCAAAGAGCTCCGACTCCGTGTAGGTCCCAATCACCTTTTCTGCCGTGAGTCCTTGCTCATCATTCAGCGAAACGTTCGCGTTCATCCTCATATCCAGCGGCGCATCTTTCATGTATGAAAACCCGCGCTCAGGATTGTCGAGCTGATACGACGAGACCCCGAGGTCGAGCAACGCACCGTCTATCCTGCCTACATGGTTTGCCCTGAGAATGGTCTTGATATTCTCAAAACTGTCATTAATGAGTAATTTCTTGCAACCATAGCTTTCAAGCCTATCCGCCGCGCTATCTATAGCTTCTATGTCCTTGTCGATACCTATGAGTGTTCCGCTTTTTTCAAGTTTCTCCGCGATGAGTGATGCATGTCCCCCGCCGCCCAAAGTGCCATCTACATATATTCCGTCTCCGCGAATGTTCAGAGCCTCTATGCACTCGCTTGCCAATACTGGCGTATGGCTGAATTCAAACGCAGGGCCGCTGCTCTCACTGAACATATTTGCCCATCGATGCGATGAGTTTCTTCGGGTTCATTTCAGAACCTCTCATCATCTCTTCATAGCGTCCCTTCGCCCAGACTCCGATGCGATCGCCTAGGCCTATGCAGGTGATTTCCTTCTCTATGCCGGCAAACTCAATGTAGTCCGCGGGAAGATTGATACGTCCCTGCTTATCGACATCACAGTCCCATGAATTGCCGAGAAAAAATGCCCTAAGCAGCCTAGCATCGTCGTCCTCTTCAGGCCTGTTCCTGATATGCTCTCCCACGTAGACTTCAAACTCTTCTTCCGCAAAGATATAAAGGCAGTCGTCGTAGCCTTTCGCAAGCACCACGCTGTCGCCGAGTTTTGTTCTCAGCTTTGCCGGAATGTTCATCCTTCCCTTCGCATCTATTGAGTTTTGAAAAGTTCCCTTGAGAAGCATTTTTACTCCAAATCGCCCAAAAGAGCGTAGACCAATGGCTATTATTAAACTTATTACCCACTATAACCCACTTTATAATCATGAATCAATGAATAATAGAAAAATAATGGGGAATTAACCCACCAAAATCCACCTTGGTTTTATTAAATTTATATGAAATTTACATTTCAGGCGTATGTAGTAGAGAACGCTAGTTTGGCCACAAGATATAGTGGGCACATTTTGCACATACACATAATGTTGAAATTGCAAGGAAAAAGGAAGCCCATGAGCTCCCTCTCGTTCAAACCCTTATAGCATTAGAAAACTACTTCCAAAATCACGTGTTTCGATAAATCTTGGGTAGTCTTTGTCCGAAACGGCAGGTAACTTCGTAATTCACGGTACCGGAATTTTCACCGATCTCCTCGGCGGTAATTTCATTGTTTTCCTGCACGCCCATGACGACCACTTCATCGTATTCGGAGACATTCGGCACATCGGTAACATCTACCATGCACTGATCCATACAGATGTTGCCGACGAGAGGAGCCCTCATGCCGTGAACAAGTACGCTCGCGCGGTTTGAATAATGTCTGGGCAGGCCGTCCGCATAGCCAAGCGGAAGCGTTGCGATGATGCTTTCCCGCTCCGTTACATACGTACCGCCGTAGCCGACGGAGAAACCCGCAGGCACCGTCTTCAGATAAATTATATTCGCCATAACGGACATCACGGGACGAAGTGGCACCCCACTTTTTCGAATCACATCTGATGGATACATGCCGAATATCGACAGCCCCGGCCTCACGAGCTCATAATGAGCTTGGGGGAAGCAGGCGATTGCAGCACTGTTTGCCATAGAGCGAACGGAAGTGTCTATCCCATTCAAAGCTATCTCGGACAGAATCTTTTCAAAGGTATCGATCTGTGCCAGAGCGAAGGTCTGATCCTCTGAATCGGACGTCGCAAAATGAGAGAAGAATCCCATTATGTTTATATTCGGAAGGTGATTTATATTCATGATATCGCCAATATCATCGGCATTCGCCTGAAAACCTATGCGTCCCATGCCGGTTTCGAGCGCAATGAGGACATCTATTTTCTTGCCGCTTTTAGCCCACTCGGCCGTCTCCGAAAGGAGCTTCGCATCTTCGAATGTCGTGATGACAGGTGTGATACTCAGGTCTATTATGTCCTTCACATTTCCCCTCGGGGTCACGCCGAGAAGCACTATCTGCGTCCTTATGCCCGCCACCCTGAGCGCAACGGCTTCCTCAAGCGTGCCGACTCCGAGATAATCCGTGCCTGCCTTGACGAGCTCCCACGCAACCTTCACGGCACCATGCCCGTAGGCATCTGCCTTGATGCAGGCGATTACCTTGCAACCGGCGGCAATATTTTTCACCACATTGAAATTATGATTGAGATTGTTTAAATTTATTTCGACCCAAGCGGCCCGCCTCGTTTCATTGAACATCCACTGATACCTTATCTATTTATCTATACATTGAACAGGAAATGTATGACATCTCCATCCTTCACGACATATTCTTTTCCTTCAGAGCGGATGAGGCCTCTTTCTCTCGCCACGGTGAGACTTCCGCAGTCTATCAGATTTTCGTAACTGATGGTTTCAGCCCTGATGAAGCCCTTCTCAAAATCCGTATGTATCTTGCCGGCCGCCCCCGGGGCCTTCGTTCCTCTTTTTATCGTCCAAGCCCTTACCTCCGGCTTGCCCGCAGTAAGGAATGAAATGAGATCGAGCAAATGATATGAAGCCTTCACGAGTTTGTCTAGTCCCGACTCTCCGATACCGAGCTCCTCGAGGAAAATTGCCTTGTCGTCCTCTTCAAGCTCCGACAATTCGGCCTCGACTTTTGCCGAGAGCACGACCACATCCGAGCCCTCTTTTTCGGCTATCTCCCTGACGGCTTTCACGTGTTCGTTGTCTTCAGCATTTCCGGCTTCATCTTCGGAAACATTCGCCGCATATATGACGGGCTTGCTAGTAAGTAGGTCAAGGGACTGCACAAATTCCCTCTCATCGTCCGTGAGCTCAGCCGCCCTGCAGACAGTGCCGGACAAAAGGATTTCATTCAGCTTTTCAAGCAGAGCGAGTTCCTTAACAAGATTCTTATCGCCCTTCAGATTTTTTTTCGTCTTCTGGATACGCCTTTCGAGCACCTCCAAATCCGAAAAAATCAGTTCCATGTTGATAGTCTCTATATCTCTCGCAGGATCGGTGCTGCCATCGACGTGCACCACGCCTTCGTCATCGAAACAGCGCACGACATGAACAATCGCGGAAACTTCCCTGATATGCCCGAGAAATTTGTTTCCAAGTCCCTCACCCTTTGAGGCACCTTTAACGAGTCCGGCTATATCATAAAATTCGATGGTCGTCCATATCGTCTTATCTGCGTCATAGAGCTCCGTGAGAACCATAAGCCGCGCGTCTGGCACGGTTACGACACCCACATTTGGCTCAATAGTACAAAACGGATAATTCGCCGCCTCGGCACCCGCATTGGTTATCGCATTGAAAAGCGTGCTCTTCCCCACATTGGGCAATCCCACTATACCTAATTTCATATTCTCAATCTCCTTTGCTTTCTGTTTCTAATTATATCATTCCAGCTAGCCCAGTGGTGCAGAAAAGTGTAATTTTCCAAATATCTTCGTGCAGAAAAGTGTGATTTTCCAAATATCTTCGTGCAGAAAAGTGTGATTTTGTATATTCAAGGTGTATAATGCTTGTATGGAAAGACAAATTATTGAAAAACTTCATATATGGAAAGATAGCCCCCGGCGCAAGCCGTTATTGCTCACAGGTGCAAGACAAGTCGGCAAGACTTGGGCAATGAAAGAATTCGGGAAACTGTATTATGAAAATGTTGCGTATCTTCCCATCATCGATTCAGAAACATTTCGATACATTTTCAAACCTGTCTCAGAACCGCTTGAAATACTCAACCGCGTTCAGGCAGAATTGAAGACGACGATAACCGCCGGAACTACACTGATCATTTTTGATGAGATACAGGACATACCCGACGCCATTAACTGTTTGAAATTCTTTAAGGAAAAAGCCCCCGAATACCACTTGATTGCTGCGGGGTCTACGCTCGGCGTGATGCTCAGTCAACAAAAATCGTTTCCGGTCGGAATGGTCAATTTCCTAAATCTGCATCCGATGAGCTTCATTGAATACCTGAACGCAAACGGTGAGAACAGAATATCTGAGATGATCAACGTGAATCAGCTCATGAATGGCAGTCCTTTTGAAGAAAAACTAAATGCATATGTGAAAGAATACTTCTATGTTGGGGGAATGCCCGAGTGCGTCAGTGCGTTCATTTCCTCGCACGATTATGTGGAGACGCAAGAAATTCAAAAGGATATTCTGAACACCTATATACGTGATTTTTCAAAATATACCACTGCGAATTTTGCGGCGAAACTCAGATTGGTTTGGGATGTTATCCCTGCACAGCTTGCCAAGGAAAATAAGAAATTCATGTACGGCGTAATCAAAAATGGTGCAAGAGCAAAGGAATATGAGACACAAATCGAATGGCTCAGGGACAGCTCCCTCGCCTACAAAGTCTCCAAAGTTACAAAACCCGGCTATCCGCTCAAATCGTATGAGGACGCCTCTGCATTCAAAATCTTCATTCACGATATCGGTATATTATCGGCGATGGTTGAAATTGATTCCGGTGTTCTGCTCAGAGGGAGCGAACTGTTCACCGAAGCCAAGGGCACGATGACAGAGCAATATGTACATCAGCAACTCGTGGCTGCCAGAGAAAAGGGCATATACTTTTGGTCTAACGAAAATGGCAGGACGGAGATTGACTTTCTCATTCAGGATCAAGAGGGAAATATTGTTCCGGTGGAAGTAAAGTCAGGGTTCAATTTGAGAGCAAAGAGTTTGAAAGCATATCAGCAGAAATATAATCCTCCCTATGCGATTCGGACTTCTCCGGCTTCGTTCAAAGTTGATAAGGTGAATAAAATCATCGATGTGCCACTGTACGCACTTGAAATCCTCCCCGAAGTATTGAAGGTTGCGAAGAGTCTAATCGAAGAGTGAGGGACTACGATCCAGAGGAATACTACAGACAATACAAATACAATCAGGTTCATGGGGTTAAGTATGACTATCGACAACATTCAGGAAAATCTAATATTTATGTATCAAAGCATGGTATAGTTTATAATAATGGACAGATAGAGAAGAAGATTGGGGTCTATATCCCAAGAATAATCTTGATAGGAATAAATAATGCAAGGGTTAAAAACGCAAGAAACATTATCATTTAAGAATTATTGGGAAATAGTTCAGGCGAAGGCAAGCAGTTCTGACTCAATATTCTTCCTTGATGCCGGCGATGGTCGTAGCATCACAATTGGTAATGTAGAAGCTGAAGATGTGTATGGTTATTTAATTCCTAAAGCCATTTCCAAGAAATTTGAAGCCCTATGGATTTCAGAATGTGATTTAGAAGAATATGGAAAATATTACACTCTTGCGAAATGGACACTCCATGAAGGTAATATTTTGGTAGATTTTCGGTCTTTTTAGAAAGTAATAAGAATCTTTGATGAGAAAATTATTTTGAGGGTAATTGCATGAAAACGGAAAAAAAAGATACATATTCAAAGTTTAAACAAAAACTTAGGAATGGATACGAACCCAAGCCTTTGTCTTTGTCTGAAAAATGGGATTATGATATAAAAATCCGTAACAAAATGAAGCCTCAAGGCAAATAGCGAGGGTGACATTTTCGCTCGTTATTGAAAGGTTTATCAAAAAGAGATGGCTTTAATTTGTGTCACCGATGGTTACACAAATTAGTTGGTTGCGAATTGTATACTGTTATTGATATTTCATTATGCTACCGTCACCATCAAGTGGCGAGAAATAGCCTTTAATACATTTGGGACTTCTGATGCAAAGTTGAACGTGTGTCTTGCCGCGAAACCCTGCGCCGGGATAGATTGGCCTTCCTTCTGTGAATATGCCACGTACACTATCGAATGGCTCGTAGCCCATCATATTATTTAGAACATGAATATGATTGATTACTGCACAGTCGAGATCGCGAATCAGCCAATCCTCATTGGTTTTAATATTCTTGTTCTGTGGCATCACAAGATTATTCTTCTTCACGTTATTTTTAAGCGACAAATATCCCTGATACACTATTTCCGAATTTTCATAATCGGTTAGATTCAGGCAATGCCCCAAATCAATTACTGTACCTACAACAGCGGCATCATCGCCGTGGCGTTCGGATGCCCAATCAAAAGCGCGTGCATAGCTGTTTTCCCAAAAATAAACCCCGCTGCCAAGCCAGTCATAAGAATTATTACTCTGTGCAAGTGGACGGGATTTTTTTACTACTTCATTGAAGACAGATTTGTTGCAACCGTGGAAACCCAAAAGCAGGTTTGGGTAATGAGAATACATCTACTTTTTCCGCTGTTTTTCTCTGTAATACTCACGGGAGTATGCGTAATGATCTGTGAACTCACCATTTTCATCAATCAAGCCGCCATCAATAAGACTTTGCTTTGCAATCTTCTTTTGTTCTGCGATTGGCTTCTTGTCTAATTTATCCATATATGCTTGCATATTTACTGCTAATTCATGTGCTGTCATATTGTTCACCTCCTTGGCAATATAAGTATATCACCATTTTACCTTGTTGCACCATAGTAATGTATGAACTATCGCTTTGTACTCTTCGCTTTTCATATGAGAATATCTATGTAAACATTTAATGCCTACACAAATATTGCTGTAAGACTCACGTGAGGGGCGACATTTCAGAGGTGTCGTATCATCTTCGGGATCTGTGGTTTCAATCCACGCTCCTCGCGTGAGGAGCGACCGAAGTAGAAAAGGGTGGCAAGAGGATCCAAATCGTTTCAATCCACGCCCCTCACGGGAGGGGCGACCAGCAGCTGTAACCATCAATGGTCAGCTTGTATGTTTCAATCCACGCCCCTCACGTGAGGGGCGACCACAAACCTGTGAGCAAGTGCGTGTATAGTTCCGTTTCAATCCACGCCCCTCCCGTGAGGGGCGACAGCAAGTCGCATTGATGCAGATAGCTTTGAAGGTTTCAATCCACGCCCCTCACGTGAGGGGC
>JAISKC010000070.1 GCA_031261345.1 Eubacteriales Family XIII. Incertae Sedis bacterium
CACCACGTCCAAAAGCACCCGATAGGTGGTGGCGTATACGCTCTTCTTGTCGTCCGTGAGCTCCTCGCCCCAGAAACGCCGCCTCGAACGCCTTATATACCAATTCGAAAGGTCTTCAATCACGAAGTTCTGAATCTTTCTGACGGACCGCATATGATCATAAGCTTCCATATCCTCAGTAACGCCCTCAATCAGCCCTGAAAGTCTAGACAAAATCCACCGATCCGCCTCGGGTTTATTCCCATTATTTGACAGTCCGGCCTTTTCAGAACGATAAACCACGCCCTCTCCAGCACCCTCAATCTCCGCCAAAATAGCGGCAGGGTCAATCCCGTCAGTATTACTGTACAAAGTGAAAAATTGATAGACGTTCCTAAGCGTTCCGAAAAACTTTCCAGCAATCTCCTTCAGCCCATCCTCATCAAACTTCGTGGGCGACCAAGCAGGCGAAGTATAAAGCAGATACCAACGCGTCGCGTCCGCCCCATACTTGTCAAAAAGCTCGAACGGATCGACCGTATTGCCCTTGGACTTACTCATTTTCTTGCCGTCCTTGTCGAGTATCAAATCGTTGACAAGCACATTCTTGTAAGGCGCCCTGCCCTTGATGAACGTCGAAATCGCCATCAGCGAATAGAACCACCCGCGAGTCTGGTCGATTCCCTCGCAGATGAAGTCCGCAGGGAAGAGCTTGTCGTCAAAATCATCAGCGTGCTCAAACGGCCAATGCTGCTGCGCATAAGGCATAGAACCGCTGTCAAACCAACAGTCCATGACCTCCGGAATACGCGTCATTTCGCCGCCGCACTTAGGGCACCCAATGTGCACATCGTCAACATAAGGCCTGTGAAGCTCGATACCCTCGTCAATTCCGGAAATAGCCTTCGAGACGAGCTCAGCCCGCGAGCCGATACACTCGAGCTCGCCGCAGTCGGGACAACGCCAAATCGGTATAGGCGTCCCCCAGTAACGCGACCGCGAAATCGCCCAATCGTTCACATTCTCAAGCCAGTTGCCAAAGCGTTTCTCGCCGACGAAATCCGGATGCCAGCTCACAGTGGCGTTATTCTCAACAAGCTGATCCTTCAGCTTCGTCATCTCGATATACCAAGACGGCTTCGAGTAATAGATGAGCGGCGTGTCGCAACGCCAGCAATGCGGGTAATTATGGGCCATCTTTTCCTTCTTGAACAGCTTGCCCTCAGCCGCGAGCCACTTGATGATATCTACGTCGAGCCCGTCCTCGAGCACGAATCTACCCGCCCAAGGCGTCGCCGTATACTTTCCCTCCTCATCGACAGGATTTGGCACGGGAAGCCCGTAACGCCTGCCAGTATTGTAGTCGTCCTCGCCGAAAGCCGGCGCCGTATGCACGATTCCCGTTCCGTCTTCCTCGGTCGCATAGTCCGCCGTAGTTACGTAGAACGCCTTGGCCCCGGGCTTTGCCGAAGCGTAGACGTCGACGAACGGCATGAGTTGCTCGTATTCGAAATATTCCAAGTCCGAGCCTTTTAGCTCCTCGATCACCTCATAATTTTCCGCACCGAGCACCTTGTCCGCCAAGGATTTCGCCACATAGACGACCTTGCCCTTGTTCGCGTCCTCCTCTTGGGACGATCCAGGCCTGTGCTGGGACGAGCCAATAGGCGAGTCGCAGTGAATTTTAGCCTTGATGTAGGTGATATTCGGTCCAACGGTGAGTGCCACGTTTGCTGCGAGCGTCCAAGGTGTCGTCGTCCAAGCGAGGAAATATTCGTCCACATCCTTCCGCTTGAAGAAACAGATGACGGTGTTCGTCGTTACTTCCTTGTAGCCAAGACTGACCTCATGGCTCGCAAGCCCCGTCCCGCAACGCGGGCAATATGGCAAAATCTTATGCCCCTCATAAATCAGGCCCTCATCAAAAAACTTCTTGAGTATCCACCACTCCGTCTCTATATAATTGTTGTCGAGCGTGATATATGGATTGTCCATGTCCGCCAAAAATCCCATGCGACGACTCATTTCCTTCCATAAACCCTCGTATTTGAACACGGATTCTCTGCACTTCTCGTTGAACGGCCCAATGCCATATTCCTCGATGTCATTCTTCGTGAAGAACCCGAGCTGTTTTTCCACTTCAATCTCTACGGGCAGCCCGTGAGTATCCCAACCGGCCTTCCGCGGCACCGAGTAACCCTGCATGACCTTGTAACGATTCACGCTATCCTTGAGTGTTCTCGAAATGACGTGATGGATTCCCGGCTTGCCGTTTGCTGTCGGTGGCCCCTCGTAAAACATGAAACGCGGGGCGTCCTTCCGTCCCTCGCCCGCCAGATAGAGGACGTCTTCCTCGTCCCAACGAACCGCCTGCTCCAGCTGCTTGTCCGCAATATTCTTGTCCGATAAACCCTTAAAACCCATAAACCTAAACCTTTCCTGTCATTGCGAGCGAAGCGTGGCAATCCATACCGATTAAACTACTCATCACCGCCGCTCAAAAAATCCTACCCTCAAGCTCCCGAAGCGTCCAATTGATAGTATCGTAAGGATAACCCTGCTCAACCATCTTAGAATTCACCTTCCGCTTTACCTCATTTGTCATTCCGCCCCCCTCTGTCATTCCGGCCCCCGAGCCGCCTGTGCCCCCATCAACCTCTGTCATTGCGAGCGAAGCGTGGCAATCCATCTTCTCCAAAATCTTCTCCGCGTAACGAAGAGCGTTCGCCCTCTCGTCCTCCTCGCTCATGCAAGCCTCAATAGTGGCCACGGCAAGCTCCTCAGCTATACCTTTCCGCCTCATCTCATCCTTGATTCGGCGTTTCCCTCTGCCCTTTTCAATAAGCACACGCAGATATCTCTCCGCAAAATCCCTATCATCAATATATCCGTCCAGAAGAAGCTGCGCAACAGCCCCATCAATCTCGTCTTCCGCATACTCCTTCTTCCGAAGTTTCAGCCGTATCTCATATTCAGTATGAGCACGCCGAGACAAGTAATCATAAGCCTTCTCAATAGCACTAACCTTACTCTTCATCAAACCACCATCACCGACCCATCAATACTATCACACACCTGTCATTGCGGGCACCGACCCGCAATCCATCATCGTCATTGCGAGCACTCCATCACAGTCATTGCGAGCGAAGCGTGGCAATCCAGCCCTTCGCCGCAAACCGAACAAACAATATCCTCCGGCCCCCGAAACGTCTCAATCACAGGCTCCACATCAAACACGGAAAACGTCCGAAAGCCCTCCGAAAATCCGCGCCCAGTCCACTTCATATAAGCCTCTTTCCCAGTCCAAACCTCAAAGAACCTACTCGCCAATTCCCCTCTGTGGAGGGGTGGCCGCAAAGCGGTCGGGGTGGTCTGCCCTTCGCCGACCACATAAGCAAGCTCATCATCAGCAAAAAACCTTCTTGCAATACCGAGCAAACGCTCTTCGCCCTTGTCAAAGCGAGAAGTTCTCTCAATATCTATACCGATTTCCCTATCAGCAAAAGCAACCACAGCCGCTCCCTTAGTATGGGAAATCGAAAAATGCACATCTCTGAGTGCCAAGTCCGCAAACCGAGGCTTCCCATGCAACCCATGTTCAAACGTCGGTCCTGTCATTGCGAGCACTGTGTCGGAGCACAGCACAGGCTCCGCGTGGCCCCGTGCTGGGCGTGCCCCTGCACGCACCAGTGAATCCAGTCTACCCTCTGACATAAGATAGGCCCCCAGCGACTCAGCGAGAAACTCCTCAACTTCATCCTTTGCAAGGGACCGTTCAGCGGCTTTGGTAAGCCAGAATATCTTCACTTCGCCCGATGCTACTCGCTGACCTCTTCTACCTCTGCGCCCTTATACGTGATCTCCCCGTCAGCAATCTCAACCGCCGCCACGGAAATCGGCACATTGTTCGGAGTATCTACGATAGCAGGCTTGCCGTCAACCAAATCGCGAGCCCTCTTAGCCGCCAAAATCACGAGCGTGAAACGGCTGTCGGCCCTAGTCCTGATCTCATTTATAGATGGATATAATAGCATAAACTTATTTCTCCTTTAACTCGTTAACTTCTTAACTACCTACTGCTGAACAAACTTATTATTTCAGTCGCGTATTCCGGAAGCACACGACTATGCTCTGCGGAAATGATGGTTTCAACCTTAGCAACAGCATCACCCAGCACATCGTTCACCACACAGTAATCATATTTTGGCAGGCGAGCCACCTCACCCGACACCTGTGAAAGCCTTTTTTCAATGTCTGCGGCGGACTCCGTCCCGCGATTTCTGATTCGATGCTCAAGCTCCTCAAGTGAGGGAGGCAAGATGAAAATAAAGACGGCGGACGGATAGCTCTCCTTGATCTGCAGGGCACCCTGAGTGTCGATTTCAAGAAAGACATCCTTCCCTTCGGCAAGAGACTTCTCAACCGGCTCCTTCGGCGTTCCGTAGCAATCGTTGTAAACCTTCGCATGCTCCAAAAGACCGCCTTCGTTGACAGTCTTCGCGAACTTTTCCAGAGTCACAAAATAATAGCTTTCACCTTCTATTTCGCCTTCCCTCGGGGCACGCGTCGTCATAGAAACGGAGAGCACAGCATTTACATCTTTCATAATTGCCTTACATATTGTGCCTTTGCCTGTTCCTGATGGTCCGGATATTACAAATAAACGTCCTCTTTCCATTGATACAGTATAGCAAACGAACGAAGTCTCTGCAAGCAAACCGGCAGAAATTCACGCAAACCAAACAGCCCGCCACGGCCATTGAAATCGACCATACCCTATTTTAGCAACCACTCCAGTGCGTTTATCTTCTTTATCCCATTATATGATGTTAGCGGATCCTCATCCAGAGTAAGCAAATATTTGCCATTGTGATCCGTGATGAGATCCAGCGGGCGCAACTCACGTTCCAAAGTGCTCTTATCTCGGGTCGTCACCGATACTTGATAGTACTCTGTTCCTTCATCTCCAATGGCAATAAAGTCAACCTCATTATCGCCTATTTTCCCTACGTACACCTCATATCCTCGCCGCAACAGTTCCAAATATACTACATTTTCCAACGCTTTACTCATATCAACGCTGTTGCGGCCGAGCAAATACGTTCTTAGGCCAACATCTGCAAGGTAATATTTGTCACCGGTTTTCAAGTGTTGCTTGCCTTTGATGTCATATCTGCCGACACGGTAGAGCATGAAGCAGTCGCACAGCGCTTCAATATATGTTTCAACAGTAGGTAAGGAAATTTTTCTACTATGCGAGTTAAGAGTATTGGTTATTTTATTTGCCGAAGTAATATTTGCGATATTATCGAACATGAACTTGGTGACATCTTTAAGAACAGAGGCATTTGTGATTTTTTTCCGTGCAACGACATCGTTTAGCAGAACCGTACTATATATACCGTCCAAATAAGCTCTGATTTGCTTTCTGTCTTTTATGTCAACGAGATATGGAAATGAACTGTTTTCAAGATAAGTTCGATATTTTTTCAATATGTCGTTTTCCCCGACGTAAGAAATATATTCGCTAAAGGAAAGTGGAAGCATCTCAATCTCAATATAACGTCCGGAAATCAGCGTGGCAAGTTCAGAAGAGAGCATATAGCTATTCGAACCCGTTATGTAAATGTCGCAATTCTTCTTGATAAACAAGCCGTCGACACACTTCTGCCACTCGTCAACCAAACCGATTTCATCGAGGAAGATATAATTCATTTTGCCCGCTTGCAACTTGGAACTTATATAATTATACAGTGCCTTATATGTTTTCAGGTGATCAAAATCAGGATCTTCAAAATTAACAGAGATTATCCGGTCATCAGATATGCCCTCTTCCTTGAGTTCCTTTTGAAACAATTCAAGAACTGTACTCTTTCCACAACGACGTATCCCTGTGATGACCTTTACTATTTGTCTGTCTTTGCTATTGCGAAGCAAATCCAAATATGTTTCTCGAATAATCATTACTATTCACCTCAAGCTAAATTGTATTTTAAAAACTTGCAGATTGCAAGGATTTTCTAAAATAGATATTAGAAAAAAGAGATAGGGGACAGGTCCGCTGTCCTGCTTTTTTCCATATTACTGTCATGTTTTTCCCAGAAAACAAGACAGCGGACCTGTCCCCCAATTTAAAGGGTATGCAAAAACTTTGTCATTCTGCGCGAAGTCGCAGAATCCAACCGTCATAGTGAGTGCAGCGAACGTGAGCATAGTGAAGCAATCCATATATTATTGCAGTAATTCGTGAGTTAGTCGCAATATTTTGCCATTTGGCGTCATATTCTGCGACCAACTCACGATTTTCGCGAAAATTATTTGCCTACGTGCACCTGACTTGTCAACCTGCGCCTGTATACGAGCAGCCCAATAAGCAGCATCAGAGATGAAATGAGCGTGCCATAAAGTCCTATCGGAACATTGTCGCCCGTATTCGGCAAAGAAGTAGGCGGCACGAACTCCTCATTCGCCACACGGTTCACAACAATACTCGCCGTCCCCGCCTTCTGGTCGTAAGAATCCGCAAAAGTAACGGAGATATAGTGCGTCCCGTTCTCAAGCCTGTCCGAGAACTCCGCCGGCAAATTCACAATCGCGCTACCCTTTGTGATAGTGCCGATCACGCCCTCGCCGTCCTCATTTATTATTAGCACATCGCCCTCACCCTGCGAAAGCTCATACACCTCACCATTCAGAGAAAACGCAGTTACATCCTGAAAATCCCCTTTGATTTCGATTTCAACATCCTCACCAAACGCAAGGAGCCCACCGCTGTGCGAATTACTCAAAACAGGATGGTCATGTGCCAAAGCCCCGTAGGCAGCCTCGAGCAGCGCCAAAGCCGTATCGACATCAGCCTGAGTAGCGTCAGGATCTGCCACGATGGCCTTCGCGCTAGCGAGCGCAGACATGAACGCCTCCACCTGCAAATTCACATAGTTATCCTCGTGAATGCCCAAGCCGTCTATCCCAAACACCTCTTCGACCGACGAAATCAGTTCTGCTATCGCCGTCTTATCGACGAAGACGCCAACCACAACCTCGATGGTGGCAGTGTACCCTCCGCCGTTCAGGAAGTTCGCAGGAAGGCTTCCAAGAGTAGCCGTGAAAGTGTAGCTACCCGCTACGTCTGGGTCGTATCCATCGGTATCGAGCCAACCAGTAACAGGAACAGAAACCGTGCCACCCGAGTAATTCGCGGTAACGGTAGCCGGAAGTGTAGAGGTAACAGCCGCAGCGTCAGCATAGGTAGCCGAGCCCGCAATCCCAGCGGAAATATCGGTGATAGCAGCAAAGCCGGTGATTTCCGCCTCCGTTACAGTGAAGCTCACATCGTATGTCTTAGATACCAAATCGGTATTGGTAGAGCCGTTGCCAGAAACGGTCAGAGTATCCGTATACGTCCCTGGAGAAAGTCCAAGCTTAGGCAAAACCTTGAGCGCCGTGCTACTTCCGCCAATTGCGATAGAGCCGACAGCACCGCCGTCTGACAAGGTGAAATCGCTGGAAGCTCCGCCGCTAAGCGCAGCCTGAAGTGGCTCCGTAGCATTCACGCCAATATTCGTAATGCTCACACTATGTGCATTTGCAGCAGGACTATAGCCAAACTCAGCTGTGCCTATAGAGTATAGCCCGCTCTCACCAAGCTGAATACCGTGAAGTATATCATTGATGATAACGGTAACGGTAGGCTTCAAATCGGCGGTATTTCCCACATTCGAATCGGGAATTGCACCGAGTATCCCAGTAAATGTATACTC
>JAISKC010000061.1 GCA_031261345.1 Eubacteriales Family XIII. Incertae Sedis bacterium
CTAAACCAAAATCCATTCCCCAAAACCATTAGCCCAGCAAAACAACCAACCAAACCAACAGTTAAAACAATATTATCCCCAAAGTAAAAAAATAACAAGTAAAATTTTAGTAAAGCCAACACAAATCCACCAAAAATCAATAAAACTTACAACAAAACATACAAAATTACGAAAAGTATTTTAGCATCTGTACCAAATATGGTTTCGATGTATCATAGATTGTTTCAGGACTACCGCTGTCAATGCGCCGGAAATCGTTGCGCTCGTAGTATTCAATCAATTTCTCGGTGTCCACACATTCGATATAGGTATATTTTCCGGAAAGGTCGTATTGGATTTCAGAAATCTTATTCAACGCAAGATTAATCAATTCATCTCCGCTGATTACATCAAGTTCATCTGAATAATTTTTGCCTAATTGTGCTATCAGTGGCATCGGTACGGAATAAGTATCTGTATTTTCATCAAGCAGTCCAAACCGTGCCAGCCGTTTTTCGACGTTCTTTGAAATAGCACTGCGCGGAACTTCCAATACCTTGTTCGTAAGCGTATAGTACCCAAGCAGTTGTGGCTTGTTTTGTACCGGATGGATAACAAGATGTGTCCGAGCAACACCACGGTTGGAAAAATCAATCGCCCGTTCTTTTAAGAAATGTTCAATATCTGTATCGTACTTGCTCGAAAAAGTAGAGAGAAGCATTTTCACTTCCTCCATTCCGTTATCAACGAGAACTTTAGCAAGATTTATTGTTGTAAAAGAAATAACTATTTCTCCTTTGAATACCCACTGAGATCCAAATAATCTAATTCCTTAACCTTGACGGGTTTGCGCTTAGATTCCTTCGCTGCTTTTTCAGCGGCCTCCATAGCATTAACCAAGGACTCCGCCTGCGCGTTGTTCGTTATGCGAATATTGTTAAAAATACTGCTTGTAGCCATGTTGCCACCTCCTTTAGCAAGATTGTTGTGCTCCACTGCACTTCTACATTATACAGCACGAACACATATTTTCAAAATTTATTTGCCGCCATATTTACGAGACAATTTAGTGCCAATCCAACAACAAATCAATGAGACTTACAACAAACATGCAAAATTACGAAAAGTAAATTCATAAAAAAATAGGAATGCTCCTTTGGCTACTGCTCAGCAATTGCCCGGCCTTTCCTATGATCAAATTGTATCACACTTTTCACTTCTTAATGGGATGTGAATTTGTGTGGTTTACTCGAGAGCAGGGACTCAAATACAGCGGTAATCTCGAGTAAACGGGGTGTTTTCACATGATTTTACGGTTTTTATGTGAATATATGCTACTTACTCGATATTCCCTTATTGTCCGCAAAACGTCATAGTGACAAAATGAAACACAAATGACGTGAAAAATTCAGAAAACGATTCCTGTCATAAACCCAAACACGGCTTGAATCATCGGTCCCAAAACCTTGGACAGCACCCGAAAGATGATGAGCAGAAGAAGTATCATACCGCCATACTGCATGACCCACTGATACCAGTCAAACCTCCGAAGATCGAATATTTCGGAAAGGATATTGAACCCGTCAAGCGGCGGAATAGGAAGCAGGTTGAAAACCATCAAAACGATGTTCATATAGACGATATTGATCAGAATATCGTAGGCGAGCGTCAACCCAAATCCCGCGCCGCCGGCCGCGGTGAAGTAAGGAGTGAAGACCGTCCATCTTATGATGAAGAGAAAGAGGAAGGCGACGACGAAGTTTGTAACAACGCCCGCAACGCTCGTGATGATGTCATCTATGCGCCTGTGCTTGAAAGCATTCGGATTGATCATGACCGGCTTGCCCCAACCAAAACCGACAAATACGAGGGTTACAAGCCCAAGAAGCTCCATGTGCCGAGCGGGATTGAGCGTTACCCGACCCTGCGCCTTAGGCGTCATATCACCGAGCCGATAAGCCGAAAAAGCATGCGCAAACTCGTGCACCGTGATGCCTATGAGTATGCCCGGAAGAAGTGTGAAAGTCCGATATAACCAGTCCATAGGGCTCGAAAACGCCCCGCTTGTTACTTGATTGACGAGCATGATGACGATGAAAAACACCATCATCGGGTTTCCGCTTAATAATCTCTTCACTCGTCCTCCAATATTTCCTGACCGACCCGATAATCTATGAATTGCCTCGCGGTTCGACCCGAACGGCCTCCGTGCCTGACCTCCCATGTGAGAGCGTCAGAAATGAATTTCTCCTCGTCCTCTTTGGAAGCTTTCAGCCCCGCCCTCGCCGCCATACTCTTGACGATTTCAAGATACTCAGCCTTCGTCGGCTCCGAGTAATTGAGTTTGATGCCAAAGCGGTCTGAAAGCGAACGTTTTTCCTGCAAATTGTCCCTGATATGCACATCATCCTGATTTTGCCTATCCTGCCAGACATCCTTCACGATATTTCGCCTGTTCGAAGTTACCACGAAAATCGCATTGGCAGGCTTCGAACGCATCCGCCCCTCTATTATCGACTTGAAAATCTTATACTCGTTTTCGTTCTCCTCAAACGAAAGATCGTCGATGTAAATGATGAAAGTCGGGCCCCTGTTGTCGATATAATCGAGGACGTCCTCCAACTTGTCGAGCCGCTCCTTCGCGACGGAAATGAGCTTGAGCCCCCTATCCTTGTATTCGTGGAGAAGCGCCCTGATAGAGGAACTTTTCCCCGTGCCGCTGTCGCCGAACAGGAGCATATTGTTTGCCGGAAGCCCCCGCAGAAGCGCCTCCGTGTTCTTTATCAGCATACTTTTCTGGTAATCGTAGCCCACGAGATCGATCATGTGAATTTCTTCGACCGACGTAACGGGAACAAGCTCGTCCTCAAGCTCAAAGACCTGTGCGGACTCAAATATGCCGCAGCCGTAACTCCTGTAATATTTCGCGAGCATAATGGTAACGTCGAAGCCCTCATCCTTGAGCATAGCAGCATGTATGAGCTCCCTCTGCGAGATCAGCTCCGGTATATTTGCAGGCGTAGCCCTGAGCCCTGCAAGGTTGAATTCATTCGTATAGCCCGTGATTTTGGAGGGATCAAATCTGTAGACCTTCTGAGCCGTCTTGAGCTCAAAGTCCGCGAGCAAAAACAACGCAAGCTCAGTCGGGTCGAGTCTTTCCGCCAAATCGTCCTCGCCCATACCAAATTCGAGATTTTCAAAAATGCCCTTTTCTGCCATGCGCGTGAAAATATTTTCCTGTTTTGCAAGATGCTTACAAACGTAGTCCTGCAAATAGTTGCCGCTTATCTCCCCCAGACCGACGGACTTTATGAGTCCCCGTTGCAGTATCGAATAGGCGTCCACAATCGAGCTTTCGAGCGCTTCCGGCGGCTGATCGCTGAGTAGCGTGAGCACGGACGAAAACAGCTGATCGTTCTGCAGCAAATCAAACAAAATGAGGCCATCTACCTCGCTATATGCAATTCCGGTCGGTTCTCTCTTCTGCGATTTACTCATAAAGTGGGTGGGCCTCCGTTAGAACTTTCACTATTGCTCTGGCTTTTTCCGCGTATCCTTCATCGCCCGGGTGGTCAAGTACGAGCCTGATCGCCTCGGCCGTTTTCACGACATCGGCCTCGATGAAGCCTCTGGTAGTCAGTGCCGGTGTGCCGAGTCTGACACCGCTGGTAACGTTCGGGCCGTTCGGGTCCTTTGTTACCGCGTTTTTGTTCGTGGTGATATTTGCCTCGTCGAGCAGGTGCTCCGCTTCCTTGCCCGTGATGTCTTTTCCGATAAGATTGAGCAGGACGAGGTGATTGTCCGTGCCGTTTGAGACCAGATTGTAGCCCCCCTTGATCAGCTCTTCCGCGAGAACTTTCGCGTTCTTCACGACCTGCTTCTGATACTCTACGAATTCAGGCGTGCCGGCTTCCTTGAAGCAAACGGCCTTCGCGGCAATGATGTGCTCGAGTGGTCCGCCCTGTATGCCCGGGAAAATCGCCTTATTGAACTGCTTTCCAAACTCCGGATCCTTCGTGAGAATGGCTCCGCCTCTCGGTCCCCTGAGCGTCTTGTGCGTCGTGGTAGTAACGACATCGGCGTATTCGACGGGATTTGGATGGACACCCGCAGCCACAAGCCCTGCAAAGTGAGCCATATCCACCATGAGAAGTGCGCCGACTTCGTCCGCTATTTCTCTGAACTTGTCAGCCTCTATCACGCGCGGATAGGCACTTGCGCCCGCCACTATGAGCTTCGGCTTGTGTTCCTTCGCGAGTCTTCTGACCTCGTCAAAATCTATGAATTCCGTCTCGGGATCGATTCCGTAAGAAACGAAGTTGAAATACTTTCCCGATAGGTTGACCTTGCTACCATGCGTCAGATGCCCGCCTTCCGCAAGACTCATACCGAGCACAGTGTCCCCTGGAGTAAGCAGAGCAAAATACGTTCCGATATTTGCACTCGAACCCGAATGAGGCTGAACGTTCGCATATCCTGCACCGAAGAGCTTCTTCGCGCGCTCGATGGCGAGACTCTCAATTTCGTCAATATGCTCGCAACCGCCATAATACCTCTTGCCAGGATAGCCCTCCGCATACTTGTTTGTCAGAGCGCTTCCGGCAGCCTCCATACAAGCTCTCGACGTAAAGTTTTCAGAGGCGATCATTTCAATCTTGTGCTCCTGACGATACATCTCACGACGAATCATGTCCGCAATATCCTTGTCTTCCTTGTCCAAATAATTAAAATACATATCGACCGTTCCTCCTGAAATACACACCTAACACATTATTTGATAAAAACTATTGGTTAATCAGCGCAACGCCGCGTCCAAACTTTGTGACCGTCTCAGGCACGAGCCCATGCTTGCTTGCGATGGACGTACCCAATTTGATCAGGTCTTCCCTGTTTCCCGTGAACAGTTCAATCTCGAGCTCCCTGATGGGAAGTGTGCCGTTCGTGGTTACGATCGAACCTTCGTCCACGGAAATTTCCATGATACTGTCGCCGCTGTCCACCTTGAAACGGTCGCGCCTGAAATTGATATCAAATATATTCACGAGCGGCTTACCCGCTATCACATCGAGCAAATCCCTGCCGACCTTGCTCTCCTTGAAAATGCTCGGATCGGGTGCAAGAAAACAGCTTTCGTCAGTAACGGGAACGTTTATCTCCTCCCGCACATAAAGACCGCTGATACCCTCATCGGTATCCTTCCACTTGAGTGTAGCAATGATTTTCGACCCCTCCGACCTGATTCGGAACGCGATATTGTTCTTGATTAATATATTGTCCTCGGTATCAAAATAGGCGGCCTTCATCGTAACCGTCTCATCTGTGCCGTCTTCTGCAATTTTCCTGAGAACAGGATCGTTCAATATTTTGTCAATTTTTTCAGGGGTCTCGATCTTGTATTTCAGTTCGATTTCCATATATACTCCGGTAAATTTTCCACTAAATTTGAGTTGTGACTAATCTGCTATTTAGATATTTTCTATATGGGTATTCTAACATGGAAGACGCCCCCACTGCAACTAATTCAATTTTTTGGAAATAATGGTTGCTTTTGTAAATAAACCATGGTAGTATTGTCAAAGGGTTATCGCATGGCGGTCCTGTCCCATCTTCCGATGTAGCTATTCATTTGGCGGAAGGAGGTGGTGTGTATGATATTACTGGTGATATTGGATTTCTATATCCAAAATGCAAGGTATATCAATAATGCAATCTACTGGCTTATTGTCAGCTTAGATACGACAGAAACCGCCTCTTAGCGGAGACGGTTTCAACAATTTTTGGGACAAATCGCCATCCAAAATGCGATAACCCTTTTCTTCTACATTAAGTATACACGATATCCAAAACACTGCAAGCACAAATCTTACGTTGATCTTATATTGACAATCTCATGTCGTAGATCCAGCCGGCTTCTGCCCCCTGCCGCCTTCCGGTGGAGTTCCCTCCGGCCTTTCCTTGCCTCCGCCTCCGGCTCCGCCGAAACCTTTGACGTCCGATCCCTGATCTCCGCCGCCGAAGTCGCCGCCGCCCATCGTCATGCCCTGAATAGCCGCCGTTGCAGTAACTTCTGAAAGAGCCTGCCCACCGGCTGAAATTTCATAGCTCTGCCCCTCCACAAGGCCAGGCAGTATCAGGCAGAATTTTGTTGCATCCTTAGCCACCGTGAACTTCCACAAATCAGAGACTGCAATTTCCGGTCCCCCGCTGATTTGCGCCTCGCCATAGATAGCCGGCAAAATGCTTCCACCTCTTTCCGTGTCCGTCGGGTCGCCGTCCCCTCTCACGTTGATGAATATGCCAACCGTTCCGCCCGTAACTTCGAGCGTTCCGTTGGAGTCAATCCCGTCGCTCTCGGTGTATAGAATCACCGTGCCGTCCGTGATTTTGATGCTCGGCGTAACCTTCCCATCGTCCTCGGAAGCAGTAGCGTTGAGTCCGTCATCGCTCGAATTTACCGTCGAATTGCCTCCGCTTATCACGATGTTTGTGGCCTCCATGCCCTCGTAGGATTCGAGAATATTGATGGTGCCGTCCTTCACCGTCAGCGTATCCCCCGCGTGCAATCCGTCCTTCACCGCGGAGACATTGACAGTTCCTGTGCCGGTAATGGTCAGGTCATCTTTCCCTTGTATGCCGTGCTTTGCGCCTGAGGTAATGGTGCTCTCCCCGCGAAGCTCAACGGTGAGATTTTGCTGAATATCCGCACCGTTTCCGTCCTTGCCCAAGATTGCCGAAGCTTCCTCGCAGCTTATCTCCGCGCTGTCCAAAATCAGCGTTACATCTTCGGCGGTAACGAGGATCTGCCCATCAATTTTTCCGGTGAGTGTGTATTCCCCATCCTCAGAAATTGCCTTGGCAGGAACGACATCCACATCTTCCCCATCATCGTCATTGTCGTATTCAATCACAGGGCTTTCCGCCTGCGAGGTATCTGCCGCCTTTGCGCTGCACCCCGCGAACATCATTGTAGTAATTACCAATACCGAAGCCAAAGCTACAATAATATTTATCTTATTTAGTCTCATAATTTTTTCCCTTTCCCTTTTCCGTCATTGCGAGCGTAGCGCGGCAATCCAAAACTATGCCGCAAGCTTACTCACTGCAACAACTCTAAAATTCCCCTTGCGGCGCGTCCAAAAGCAGCGTGATGTTCAGATTTCCGTTGCGACACCTGAGCGCGTCGATAAACTCTTTCTCGTCGAGGTCCGGCTTGGCCGTAACCCTGTATTGCAACTCGTATAGACTCCCCATATCCACGGTTTTCACCTTGACGCGCCTGTAACTCAACGTATATTTCTGAAGCACGCTGTCAAAAGCGTTTTGATAGTCGAGGTTCTCCGGCACAGTGATTTTGAGCAGCTGCGCCACGGATTTCGCCCGCCCGAACTTCGCCAAATCCAAAACGATCATCACACCGCAGAGTATCACCGTCGCTATCACCGCGTATAAAAGGAAGCCCATTCCGCAGCACAGCCCAACCGCCATTGTGAACAAAACGTAGGCGATGTCCCTCGGATTGCCCGGCGCGCTTCTGAAACGAATGATCTGGAACGCACCCGCCAAGCTGAACGCGCGAGCCACCGAATTGCCTATCAGCAAGATGATGATAGTAATAACGCCAGGCAAGATGACAAGTGTGAGTGCAAAGCCAAGCGAGGGCGATTTGCTTTCGTGCGTCTTCATGTAGACCAAACTGATGACGAGGCCCAAGATCAGGCCCGCACCCATAGCTATGATGAGACTCATCGGAGTGATGTTGGTCTCGCTAGCCGCAGTCTCAAAAATCGAATCAAACATTTCCATAATACATCTCCTAACTAGCAAGTTCCGTCATAGAGAGCACTGTGTCGGGGCACAGCACAGGCTCCGCGCGGCAATCCACTTCACCGTCATTCCAACAATCCACCACACTGTCATTCCGGCTACTCATTTCCCCGTCATTCCGGACTCGATCCGGAATCCACCCCGCCAAGCCGGACAGCGACCGCATATACTCCGTCCCATACTTCGAAAAACTCATCGGATAAACCTCATATTCCGAGAGCAAGTGGCAAAGCCATAAAGGAATACTCTCCGCCGTCTTGATCTCCATCACCCACTTCCCTTCCGGCAGCAATCTGTCGCCGTATATCCCCGATTCGAGAAGCAAATCGTCGCGCCTCGTGATGATATTCGTATCAAACGACACGCGAAGGTCGTGTTCCCCCGTCCCCAAATAAGCGCGGCGCTCATAAGCCAAAAATACCTGCGGGCCGAGGTCATGCTGCTCAAGGATATACGCTACTTCATTCAAAACCTGAACATTTGCGCCGTCCAAATCGCGCGGAAACACACCCGAGGCAAGAAATCTGTACGCCTCGTTATGCGGCAGCGCACTGCGCCTCTTATTGACCGATTTATTGAACTTTTTCTTGATTTCAACGAAGACTTTTGAGTCACCACTCGGCGTCCCATAGCTGCGAAGCCTCAGCTTCTCTTTATAGGCAGGCTTCTGAAGCGACGTGCGAATCAAATGACTGTCCGGCGTGTCGTAATATATGTTGCAAATCGGATAAGTCTCCTGTGAAAGGTTGCTCTTGTCCAATTCCATATAGTCGGAAAGCCTACCCGCGAGCTTCGCATAGACGCACTCGTCCATCATATACTTCTTCTCGTATCGGTTGAAAATCTCAATTGCCATATCCTTCACCCCAAAGTCGAATCGGTGGAGTAATAACTTATGAACAAAGTATATCAACCGTTTGTGAAAGTAATTTGTGAGTAATCCCCGAGTTTTGTGAAAAATTTCTACTTCTTCAGCTCAAACCAGAAGGTGCTGCCCTGCCCGACCACGCTCTTCACGCCGTATTCCGCCTCGTGCATGATGAGCACATTCTTGACGATGGAAAGCCCAATACCCGTGCCGACCTTGGCTCTGGACTGCTCCACAGACTTATAGTACCTATCCCAAATATAGGGAATTTCGTCCTCGGCAATCCCAACTCCCCTATCGCTGACTTCAAACCGTACCCCCCTGCCCAAATCCGACAGCCTCACGCTGATGGTCTTATCGTCGCCCGCATAGTTAACTGCATTACCTATCAGGTTGTAGAGAACCTGTTCCATCCTCGCCTTGTCGGCAAAGACGTATTGGTCGTGCGCAATATCCGTAGAAAACCGATATCCGTCCTGCTCGGAAAGCACCTCAAAACGTGACAGGACATTCCTGACAACCTCGCTCAAATTGATATTTTGCGGGTTTATGCTCTCATTTCCGGATTGCAAAACGGACAGATCCAAAATTTCTCCCACCAATTCCTCAAGCCTCGCCGTTTCTTCCTTGATAATGGCAAGGTGTTTGGATCGCTTTTCCTCGTCGTCCGCCGAAACCTCCTCCATCATCTCCGTGTAGCCCTTTATCATCGTGAGCGGCGTGCGCAAATCGTGCGAGATGTTCGCAATGAGTTCACGCCTGAGTGCCTCCACCTTTGACAGTTCCACCGCCGTATAGTTCAGCGTTTCAGACAGGGCCTCAACCTCCGCATAATCGCCCTTCTCAAATCGGATCGAGAAATCCCCTTTGGCCAATTCCGCCGCCGACTCCGTGATTTTGACGATGGGTTTCGCAAGTTTCCCTGATATGAAAAACGCTATGATGAGACCGGCGAGAAGAGTTATTACAGTAATGTAAATGAGCTGAACACTCAAGATCCCGATGGTCGAATCCAGCGGCTCAATCGGGGTGCTGATGTAGAGGATAGCCTCGGGAAGCTGCCTACCGTAAATAAGGCTCTGACCAGAAAAATTGTCTTGGCTGACGGTATACGACACGCGGCCATCGGAACTCGCCTTCAGTCTATCCAAAAAATCGCTGAAATCCAAAGGTAGATCTCGCCTACCCCCACCGCCGGTCATTCCGCCGCCATTGCCGAAATCATCGTCGGGCATTCCCTTACCCCTATCCGGCGGCTCAAAACTCCCGCCCGGCCCGTGTTCATCGGAAGTGTAGAGCAAATTGCCGTTCCGGTCCGTTACATAAACCAGTAATGAATTTGTGTATACAAGCCGGTCAATAGTCTGAGCAAAGTCATTTTGCCCGTAATTCTCGGCAATTTCGTCCGCCACGGCCTCGACGGATTTTTCCTTCATACCCTGATAAAAATTGCCCAGAAAAACGGTCTGGAGTAGCCAAATCAATATCAATATGCCCGCTGCAAACGCCGTGAAATATATCCAGAGCTTGACGCCCAGTCCCTTTTTGTTAATCTTCAAGTTTGTACCCCACGCCTCTTATCGTTACTATCGAGTCGCGATATTTGCCCAAATTGCCCCTTAGCATCCTGATGTGCGTATCGACCGTGCGATCCTCGCCGAAAAAATCGTAGCCCCAAACGGCGTTCAAAAGTTGCTCGCGCGAGAAAACTATATTTTTATTCGTAGCCAAATACAAGAGAAGATCAAATTCCTTCGGTGTCATAAGCACCTTCTCCCCGTCAATGAAAACATTTCGTCCGAGCTCATCGATGCCGATTCCCGCGACCGTAAGCAATTCCGGTGCTGCGCCCTCGCCATTTTGCGAATGTGAACTGCGGCTAATGATGGCATTTGCACGTGCCATGAGCTCCTTAGGCGAGAACGGTTTGACGACATAATCGTCAACACCAACCTCAAAACCGTGAAGCTTGTCGTATTCCTCGCCTCGAGCGGAAAGCATCAAAATTGGCGTCCGCTTGTCCTTGTGGATCTCCTTGACCGCCGAAAATCCGTCCATCTTGGGCATCATTACATCCATGATGATGATATCAAAATCGTTCTCCCGCGCAAGGCGAACGGCTTCCATGCCGTCAGCGGCCTCAATGACAGCATGCCCGATGAACTCGGCATATTCCCGAATGAGTGCGCGAATACTAGCCTCATCATCAACAACCAAAATATTGTGCAAAAGACGTCCCTCCATACCAAATAGCCTATAAAAAAATCAAGTCCCGTGCCATAAGTCTACCATGAAAAAGTGATAGCAATGTATCAGCAATAACAAATTCTTGTGAATTCCCAAAAAAAGGAGCCCCCATTACGGAAGCTCCTATGCATCTGTACGATATTTGTTGTGTTTATACAAGTTCCTCATTTCTGCGTCTATAAAGGAGGAAAATCAATATAGACAACGAGCCTGCTCCGAGGTATAGCCACATCATCATATTGCTGTCGTCGCCCGTCTTGGGCAAACCGTTCGCATCAGCCACCTTCGGATTTGTGCCGTTTCTGAATTCATCTATGTTGCTGATTCCATCGCCATCATCATCGCCGTTTGGATCGAAATCCGTCGGGTCATTTGGGTTGTAACCGTTCTCGATCTCCCACCAGTCGGGGGCACCATCGCCGTCCGTATCTATTACTGAAAGCTGGATAGGATCGGATGTGCCATCAGCAAACTCCGCAATGAATTCATGTGCGCCGCCCAAATACGACCTCGCGTGAGCCTCATTCATTGTGATAGTAATGGTTTCGCCATCCTTACTCACATCATAATTGGAGGCGGCTATCTTATTTCCGTTGTAATAAAGACCTTTGAAATTCGGCACCGGCTCACCTGACAATGCGGAAATATTGTCACCAAAATCCTCATCGACACTTCTTGCACGAATGACACCTTCGCGCTCCAGCTCAGCATACACATCGCCGCTTCCACCAAATTCACCAAAATGTCTTATCACATGGTATTTTTGTTTCGAGCTGGTTGACACATATGTAGCCTCGATTTCTACGTCGTCTGCGGGCATCACTAATGTTGTAATCCGAGAATTCTCATCTGCCAAATTGATTCGACTTTTGGAATAGGCAACCCACTTGTCAAAAACCTTTCCCGAAGGAGCGGCATTTGCCTTGATTTTGACAGTAGTGCCTTCCTCGTACTCACCGCTGCCAGTCCCACCATTGACCGTAAGGGTATACTTACTCATATTGGTAACCGCAAGGCTGGCGAGCAAGCCCTCCGTATAATATTTTGCCGGATATACATATACCCTTACAGTTATATTCTTACCCTCATCGCTTGAAGTCGTAGTATAGGTCTTGCCTGTTTCGCCAGATATTTCTTCTCCATCGCGAAACCACTTATACGTATATTCATTGGTATCGTCATAGTCCACACTACTCGTATTTGCAGTCAATATATCCCCGATATCGAACTTTTCCTTAGCATCCTGGATATCAATTGACACACTGCCTGTCATAGGAACGCCATATGTAAATACAAAGTTTCCCAGAGGAAAATTCCCTGTTTCAAAAGCATTGCTATAGGCATCACCACTTCCCACCGGCACATGAATAGTATAGACTCTATCGATTAAATCATCCTCAAAAAAACCACTACCCTTGCCGGAGGTTGTAAAGCTAGGTGGCACAGAATTATTAAAGAATATATCGGTCAATAATGGATTTCCATTAATAAGTGACCGGCCTGAAACTGACATAGCCCCAGTAATTGTGCTTGGGAGAATTATTGACTTAAGTTCATTACAACCATTAAACCCACCTACTAAGCTTTCCAGCTGAGAGGCTGATAAATCCACTTTTATTAATCCTGAACCCCCAAATGCATCACCGCCAATGAATTTAAGTGACGTTGGAAACTCCACATGACTCAGAGACTCACATGCAGAAAATGCACTTTCTCCTATTTCTTCAACCAGCGTTTCGGACAAATTAATATTCTCCAATTTAACGCAACTTTCAAAGGCGGCTTTTCCAATGTAGGTAAAGGTGCTCGGGAATGAAATCCTTTCTATAGATCGGTAACTCCAAAAAGCAAGAGATATATCAGCAATTCCGATTATGGACTCACCAATCATAACTGCAACAATGGTATCTTTATAATCAAACCAAGGAAATTTCGGAGAGGTGTTATATGGTATAGTTCCCGTTCCAGAGAGACTTAGCGTCCCTGTTACGTCATCATATGACCAAGCAATAGCGTCGGCGTCGCCTTCTGCATTTTCTATAGTACCGCTATATACAGCTAATGGCTCTATTTCGTCACCCAACACTTCGATGCTACTGTCTGCTACTTCCGGCTCTACATTCGCAGTGTCATCGTCCGGAGTCTGTTCGCCGGAATTCTCTAATGGCAAATACCCCCCCCATTGCCAGAATCTGCAAATGCGGTATTCGGGACAAAGGTCACGAGCATCATGACTGAGAGAACGAGTGCGAGCAAACTTTTCCCCAGAGTCGTCATGCTACCTTCTCTAAACTTATTCATACTATATTCCTCCTTAATTTGGTGCTAAAATCCATGTTAGCAAAATTGAATTAAATCAACCCCACAATTAATATATACCCAAAAATCCGGATTTGAAACATAAAATACAAAAAAAGTTAAAAAAATGATTTTGCTATGACAAAGTTACTACTTTTCTTTGTAAAGGCTGTTTTCGCCACATGAAACCAAATCGCGTACTATTTGCACAATATCATCAATAAATGAATCCCATGTCGGCGCAGGTTCTGACCAACGAATTTCTTCAAATGCAGTCATCGGCACAGCTTGCACAATCTCGGCAATCACATTGGCCTCAACACTACCATCCTTATTTCGTGCTTCAGAAATCACCTCCGCCCAGTTAAACAATTCGTGTCGTGCAATCTCCCTAATATCTGCAATATCCTTTCCTGAAAAGCGGAATACAGCTCCAAGTTTGTTGGATAGAATATTTCGGACATTATCGAGTCTGGGAAATATATCGCTACACACGAAATCGCCGTAATGAGGAACAACATCGTTCACAAAGTCGATTTTCAATAATGCATCAGTCTCGCTATGGCTTAGACCAAGTGATGCGAATGTCTCTGATCTAATCAGTCCACTGTCAGCATCCCATTCAAAACCGTTTTCTTTCAATTTCGCGAGAACAAGATTTACATTTTCATGAAAATTCTCATCGTTGTTGGTGAAAAAATCAAGGTCGTCAGAATACCTATGAGCAAAATACCCTCGGCTCAGGGCGGTTCCACCTGTTAGATAAAAAGGTACGTCTAAGTCTCTGACCACGTTCAGAACCCCATTCTGTAGTGGGTACAATATCTCCTCGTAGTATTCCGAAAGCGACATCAAAAGTCTCCCTTCTATCAGCCGGCCATATGCGGCCACGAATTTCATCTGTGTAAAGTTGTTTCATCGTCTCCACGCCCCACAAAGAAACAACGTAATGCCACGGAAGTCTCTCAAGACTGCGAACAAATAGGGTCTCCATGTCGAAAGCACCAGCTCGCACCAAACGCCCCTCAATCACACGCAGCATATCTTCCGCAGATGTCTGATAATCCCAGTTGAGACTTCTCATCAATTTCAATTTTCTATCTCGACTAAGTTCCATACAAGTATTTTACACCCGAAACCCCTCAATGCAAGCAGGAAAGTAATCAGAACAATGTGCCTATATTTTGCAGACTATTTGTGCATCATCGTCATTTTGTGCATCATCGTCATTGCTAAATTTTATCGATCAAACGGTTAGCGTCTCTGATTGTCAATTTGCCTACAAATCGTAACGAGGAAGTTTCCCCCGCTGGCAGAGCAATCCTTGTATTGATGTCAATCCAAGATGGCAAATTTAGGCCTGAAGCCTTCCAATCCTGAATAGGAACGTATCTATCGGCAATTTTCTTCGACTTTTTATCAGGTGAAACACTGGTAATGCCATAAATAAAAATATGATCTTCTTTAATGTCCATTACCAGAACAGGGCGAACTTTTCCACCCTCACCCCATGACAAATACACGAGATAAATCTCAAATACATTCATCCGTTCTTGACCCAATCGTGCAATTCAGGATTGGCACGAGGGTCGTAAGCTATGTTGCCATTATCGTCCTCAGATAAGTAAACGGTGGAAGCCTTCGAATTAATCATCTTCTCTGCCATCTTCGTTTCCAACGTAACATAATCCGGCACCTTTGGTAAAAACGGCAACTGCTTTTCCCTTATAAGTTCTCTATAAGCCATATTGATAAAAGTAGTATGATCCAGCCCCATGCTTCTGAGCATCTGCTCGCCCAACTGCTTGATGTCTGCATCGATTTTTACATTCACACTTACCTTCCTAACAGCATCCATAATAGCACATCCTTTCGCGAAAATTGATTTTTCTAGTCAAATTATAAGCTATTATGTTGCCAATAGCAACATGATAGACAAACAAATTCATTTGCTCTATCATTTCTTATTCTACACTTCCCACGCAGGTTCACTTTCGTAATAATAGCAACCGTCATTATCCGTTACGCGGATAAAATCTTGGCTATAATAGTTGCTATTAGCATCAGAGTAGAAGATGTTAATCTTTCTTGGATATCCCTTCGAATTGACATCCCACTTTGTGCCATCTAATTGCATTGCGCCTTCACGGTCAGCTTCATCATCAATGCAAAAAGTAAATTTTCGACTTGTTTCGTCTTCACCTTTTACATATGGGGAAATTAGCACATAGTCAAAAGTATACAAACCCATTGCAGGATATTTCGCCGTATTTGAGATTATTAGATTAAAATAATTCTTGTACATCATCAACTCAATGCATAGAACAGGTTTAATTTCTGCCTTTCGTTTTGCTACTCGTTCCGCTGCCTCAAGTTCATATATTTTTATACTTTGCATTACTGCAATGATTGCAACTGCAATTGTTGCCAATGCAGCTATAATACTTCCGCTATATGATAAGATTCCGTCAGCAGAGAAGAGGAACGAATAGACTAATAAATTACGCTGATATATGACATTAATAGCAATAGGCACCGAAACAATAATTACAAGCAAAATGGCAATACCTATGATAATTTTATTTTTCTTCATCTCGATGTCTATGATTTATCACCAAATTTCATCTTTGAATTTTTGAGTAACAGAATACAATTCTTCATTACTCTTATTCTTTCCAACAATAGAAATCCAACTATCATCGATTAATTCTCTGAATTCAGCAGGTGAGCATTTTTGCTTTTTAACGAGATAATCCACATTAAAACTTCTGCTCGATGCATGCATCAAAATTTCATTTATCCTTACTTTGTTCATACTGCTAACACCTACTTAATTTGATGAATATTTGGGAATATGCTAATGACCTTTTTATTAATATAGCGCTCCATTTAATGTATTGGCACTACAATAATTTCAACATAATAACTTTTGTTTGTTTCATTAGTGTCTACTCCAGAAAGCGTCCCATCTTCTTCCAGTAAAAGAGTATCGATTGTTCCTCCTGCCCATGTATTAATACTGTGCTCCAAGACTATTTTTCGCCCTGTTCGTTTATAGGGCGTATTAGACGGAGCATGACTATTATTTCCAGAATCGCATAGCATCATATCTTTAAAAGTCCATGTATTAGCAGATGTCCCGCTATCTAACAATTCACCAGTTCTAGTATTATATCGATGCCCAATTATTGAGTATTCCCCATCTGGACCAGGTTGCTTTTGCGTGTTTATGAAACCAATTATTAATGTTGTTAAGATAATAAGTACTGCAATGGCTAGTGTTATAATAGCAATTTTTTTGATTTTTGATTTTTTGTTCGCTACAAGATTTTCCTTCACTAATTGTGATTTGCGATATTCATTGAGGTTTTCAATCAATAATTCCTTATTAAAATTGTCAAAATCACTTTTCTTATTAATGCTGCACTGGTGGCATTTGGCTTCGTCTGTTGAATTTACTTCACCACAACTGCAAAGCCAAATATTGTCAGTTTCAAGCGGTGTAAATTTTGATGATATGCTGGTCTCTCTTATGTACTGCTCGACTAACTCCGGCGAACCAAGGCTATCTATTAGATTTTCCTGTTTGGGTACGGTCTTCCACTCTGCGTTTTCAGGTAGTTCTTTCAAACCACCTACTTGGTACATAATCTTTCGGATTTTGACTATTATTCTGCGAGTTCTCGAATCTGGTAACTTTATCGGAGTTTTACTTCCAAATTCATTATGGCTTCCGATATTCAAATCTAAGTATTGGAAATCAACTATACCATCGAGCTCATTTCCGCTGACATCAAAACATTGTACGTCAACGAATATTGCCTTAACTACATTCTCGGACAAGCTCTTATATTTTATTTGAGCCATAGCGTTCCCAGTTTGAGTATCCAGAAGAATGGATGTTGCCATTATTAAAACGGAGCAATCCTGTGAATAAATCGGTGCGGTGATTTCACCAACGCGTTGATATCGTTCTTGAGCCATACTTCCCCCTCGTATTAATTTTCTAATTCATCAAATATATGCTTCACACTTAAAGTGATGGCAAATCATCATTTGATATGGTCGTTGAGTCGAAATTTTTTCCGCTATTGCTAGCAATAGTCGCCAACAAATCTATTACAACTGCAAAGCCGACACAAAATGCAGCACTAATCACTCCGAGCAAAATGCCGAAAACGCCCAACTCACCCATTTCAAAGAAGGTAAATAAGCCCCAAATGATTGATAGTGCCGCAATTATTTTAAGAATAATTGAGATTATTTTCGCCTGTTCCAATACCGCTTTCATTTTTTACCCCCTATAGTTTTCTACCATTAGACAAGTGACGCAATATTCTACGTCATACAGTTTGACATTTAGTGCGTGTCATTATTTCAAAATATTATCATAGAATAATTATATTGACAAGCGTTGCGTGTCAATCTTTTCCGTTACTAAATCGATATTTTTACGATTTGAACTAACAGTCAATCACTCATCGTAACCAAACCATAAGGGTAATGTAGTGTTTAAGAATAAAGAAGAAAATGGAAAACTGAATATTTCAGGAGAAAGAATCAAAACAATGCGAAAACAGCTATCCCTTTCTCAAAGAGCATTGGCAGAAAAATTGCAACTGCACGGAATTGATTTAGGAAAAAACGCCATTCAGCAAATCGAAAGTGGGCAGCGATTTGTGACCGACATAGAGCTAAAAGCCTTTGCTGAACTATTTGAAGTTCAATCAGACGATTTATTATATAAGTAAGTAAAGAGCTGTGGCTCGCCCAAAATGGGCATCCCTGAAAAATGGTGAATTTGCAAATCGTGCAGATGGGATTCTCGCTCAATTTTCCCACTGTTTGGCGGTAGGCTACAATGAAGCTAAAGCTGCGTAGCCCTCGCAGGAGACCTACCTACGATTTGCAAGCAAATCGGGTTAGGGCTTCCAGCGTAGCGAGTTTGGGAAAATTCGAGAATCGCAGCTGTGACGATTTAATACAAATTCCCATTTTTTGTTGGGGTCCATTTTGGGTGAGCCACAGCTCCCGATGCATTCGTACGAAAAAGGAGCCCCCCCCCGCAACGAAAGCTCCCCTGAATTTGTACATCTTCATTACGCAAAAGAAATTCGCGATAACACATATTGGTTGATGGAAACACCCTCCTCTGCTGCACGAATTGCGATGCTCCGATGAAGGTCTGCTGGAACGCGAAGGGAAATATTTCCTTTATACTTCTTTGTTCCGAATGGCTCCGGGATAACTTCACCATCTTCTTTCATCCACTCGATTGAAGTAGCGACTGCAACTTCGATTTCAGAAAGTGCTTTGCCTATAGTATTGCCGTGTGCCATAAGAGATGGGAATTCAAGACAATGAGCAATATGTGCATGGTCTTCTTCGGACCATTCGACGCGATACGTATATTTTTCGATTAAATCATTATTTGCTTTCATCCTTTTTCACCTCCTTCAATTTTTCTATTGCGCGTTTTACTGATTTTACTTGATAGGGCTTTGCCATCTTGCCATCCTTTTGAATATTGATTCTTGGATCGCCTGCCCATGGCATCTTGAAGATATGATGACTTCCATTGATACGAGGCTCTCCAAAATTCTCCGTACATATACGAAGTAAATCTTCAAATCTGACGTTGACTGGATTATCAAGTATCTTTATATTCATTACAACATGATAGCACATATGATAGCATTATGCAATAGCATATTTAGGTATTAAAATAATCTTGAAATACTCTAATTACTCATATCAAAAAAGGAGCCCCCGCTATGGAAGGCTCCCTATTTACCGTAATGCCATTACTGTCAACCGGAGGCTATTTCCCTTTGAACTCGGGGCTGCGCTTCTCGAGGAAGGCCTTCATTCCTTCGAATCTGTCTTCCGTAGAGAATGCGACCGCACTGGCCTCTGCTTCGAACGCGACGCCTGTGATGACGTCTGTGCCCCAGCCCTTGTTGACTGCAAGCTTGGCCTGACGAACCGCAATGGTCGCATTGGCAAGTATCTTGCGAGCATATATCAGAACCTCGTCAAGGAAACCTTCGAGCGGAAGAACCTTAGACACGAGACCGATACGATATGCTTCCTCAGCATTGATGGGATCACCCGTGAATATCATGTGCTTTGCAACACTGTCTCCGACAAGCTTTGGAAGCCTCTGTGTGCCGCCATAACCTGGAATGATACCGAGGCTGACTTCCGGCATGCCGAATTTCGCCTTTTCAGAGGCTATGCGGATGTCGCAAGCCATCGTGATTTCTGCTCCTGCTCCGAAGGCAAAGCCGTTGATTGCCGCTATTGTGGGAATATCAAGATCGACGAGGCTATTGATGATACCCTGACCGTATCTTGTGAAAGCTCTGGCTTCAAGAGTCGAAATTGTTGACATGTACTTTATGTCAGCGCCAGCCACAAAGGCCTTTCCCGCGCCGGTGAGAACCAGAATATTTACAGACGCATCAGCCTTGACAATGTCTATGGCTTCCTTGAGTTCGGTAAGAACATCGGCATTGACAGCATTCAATACCTCTGGCCTGTTGAAAGTGAGAAGAGCTAAACCATTGTCAATACTAAAGGTAATGTTTTCAAATTCTTTCATTTCAGTTTCCTTTTCATTTTTTGATTTTAGGTTTCAGGTGCCGGCCAATTGCTTGACCGGCACCATTTTCAGTTAGATCTTGTAAACACGTATTTCTAGTGTTTATGGATGTTCCTGAATTGCTTTCCACTGCTCCGGTGTGAAGTCAGCGAAACGTGTCCAGTGCAGTTCTTCAGCTTCTGGGAATTCGAGCTCTTCGCCAGCGAAATTCTGAGCGAGGAGACGACCAGTGATAGCTGCGAGTGCGATTCCGTCGCCTTCGTGGCCAGCTGCAATGAAGTAACCGGGAACTTCAGGAACGGCACCAACGATAGGCAGACGATCCAGAGAATAAGGACGGATACCACCGAAGCCTCTGATGCAGTTGATGTCCTTGAGAATCGGGAAGATGCTCACGGATCTCAGTGCGATAGCTTGATAGATTTCGTACTCACTTCTGATGTCATAGCCTCTGAACAGACGGCAGCCGCCGACCGTTGTGTTGCCTGACGGTGTTGTCGCCATGTTGAGAGCGATGTTGTGCTTCTCAACGAGGGGATGAACCGGTCTGTGATAATCATCAGCGAAGAACTTGGTCAGATAATATCCGAACTCAAGAATCATACCCGTTGTGATTGGGGCTGTCTTCTCTGTGATAAGGATGATGCCCTTTCTGGGCTCGATCGGAATGTCGATACCGACCATGCGGCCGAGTTCGGGTGCCCAAACGCCTGCGCAGTTGATGACAGCGGGAGCAAGAAAATCTCCATCAGTAGTCTCAACGCCTGCAACAGAACCGTCTGCATTACGCTTGATACCGGTCACGTTTGTGTGCGTGAATATCTCTGTTCCAAGCTTCTTTGCTTCATGCGCATATGAGAACGCAATCTTGTAAGGGGTACCGAGGCACTGTGTGGTCGAATACAGACCGCCTAGAAGATGCGGTGAAATGTTTGGCTCATGCTCAACCAATTCCTTGGAATCGATGACGAACATCTCTGCACCCTGCTCAGTAACCTTCTCGGCATACTTTGTAGCTTCTTCCATCTCGCGTTCTGTCTCACAAGTGTATGTGAAACCAACGTTTTCGAGCTCCATGTCATATTCGAAGGTCTTTTGCTGCTCCTTGAATATTCTGATGGACTCAGTACCCTGAAGTGCATCGACTCCAGGCTGTTTGTCAGCGAAGATGACAAATCCGTCAGTATGGCTACCCGTGCCATCTGCGATGTCAGTTCTTTCGATGAGTGCGACCTTCACACCTCTAAGGGCTAGTTCGTAGGCACTTGCTGTACCTATGACGCCACCACCAACGATTATTGCATCAAATGTTCTACTCATGCCTCTTCACCTCCCATCAGTGTTCCGAACGTAACAGGACGGACTGGTGGACGTACGCTAGTCGAACCGACTTGGTCGGGACCTACGCCT
>JAISKC010000062.1 GCA_031261345.1 Eubacteriales Family XIII. Incertae Sedis bacterium
CTAAACCAAAATCCATTCCCCAAAACCATTAGCCCAGCAAAACAACCAACCAAACCAACAGTTAAAACAATATTATCCCCAAAGTAAAAAAATAACAAGTAAAATTTTAGTAAAGCCAAAACCAATTTAACCACTTCTAGGTTGAATGGATTGCTTCGCGGAGCCTGTGCTGTGCCCCGACACAGTGCTCACGTTCACTTTGTTCACTATGACGGACACCAACCAATTTATTCAGTAAAGTTTTCCATTGCAAGGTCATTTAACTCACGGACAGACAAATCCTTAAATAAATCTCGTTGCCATTCAGTATAATCAAACGGTTCCCTGATGATAGAAGTAATAAAGCGCTCTGCATCAACCTTGCCTAAATTGTCGATGAGTGCTCTCATTCCTTTATTTCGAATTACTGCTTCTGCATACACAGCTATTCCTCCTCTCCTACAAACTCAAGCGGATTGCGGATTTTGATATCTGTAATTTTTGCATTTAACAACTTCTTGTCTGTTGTTAAGAAATCAATAATCGTTTAAGTCGGTACTCGAATAATTTATCAGAATGACAATTGGCTTGATATTTCAATGATTTTTACGCTTCGTAATACGACTGTCATAATCCATGAAATCACCGTGCACCCTATAAAAAAATAGGAATGCTCCTTTGGCTACTGCTCAGCAATTGCCCGGCCTTTCCTATGACGAAATTGTATCACACTTATTTTTCAAACTCAACAACAAAATTGTCTTTTGTGATGAAAAATACTTTTTTCACTCGTCTTCGATGAGCGAGTTCACGATGTATTTCTTTCTGAATATAATCGTCTGTAAGTTTACTTCTGCGACCATCGAAGATAAGATGCTTTGCGTGTTGCGCTGAGGCTCTTTCAAATTGTTTTCTTACTGTGTTCTTTTTTGAATTGCCGACTGGACTCTTCATTTCACACCGAACGCTATTCATCCATACGTCCGGAGTCTTCCTTTTGTAATCGTCTATCGGAATAATAAATTCTATCACGCATGAATAATTGTCAGCAATAATTTGTGCTGCCTCTATTTCGTGCGGTTCAGGTGGGTTTGGATGATTATGCGGTATTATTACCGTGCCTTTTTTCTTCATTAGGCTATTATACTCTATTTGTAATCCGATGTTTGACTTTTAATTCGTATATTGTTTCTATCGCATAATTAATAATATAAATAATTTAGTGCCAATCCAACCACAAATCAATTAGACTTACAACAAAAATGGTCAGCAAAACAACGTCAACGTGAACAAAACGCGTACTATTCCCGAATTCGGTAAAAATAAAGGGTGTTTTATTACCATATTCCCGAATAGTACGCGTTTCCAAATCCGCAACCCGTTCCCTTATGCAGCAAAAATGAAACACAACGGTTACTCATTTGAACAAATGTTTGCAGAATCGTGCGTTTGATGATACCATGTCATTGATGCTTATTTTGATAACTGACTTTTATGAGGGAAACTATGGCTAAGAAATCTACCAAAGCAGAAATCACCATTCGTAGCGGTGCTGCTGAATATCTCACTTTTGTTGCGGCTACAGGTGGCAGCAATGATAGCGTTGAAATGCGGTATGAAGATGAAAACATTTGGCTCTCGCAAAAGATGATGGCAGGGCTTTATGATGTGTCCATATCGGCCATAAATCAGCATATAAAAAAAATATTTCAAGACAATGAACTTGCCGAAGAGGCAGTTGTTAAGAAATACTTAATAACTGCCTCTGACGGAAAGGCCTACAATACAAAGCACTATTCCCTACAAGCCATAATAGCTGTCGGATTCAAAGTCAACAATGAAAGAGCCGTCCGCTTCCGAAAATGGGCTGGGCAAATAGTCAAGGACTACTCTATTCAAGGCTGGGTGATGGATGCTGACAGGCTCAAAAATTTTGGCACAGTATTAACCAAAGACTATTTTGAAAAGCAGTTGGCGAAAATTCGCGAAATTCGTCTGAGCGAGCGCCGGTTTTACCAAAAGATAACTGATATCTATGCGACTGCAATAGATTATGACAAAACCGCCGGTACAACAAAAAAGTTCTTTGCAATCGTCCAAAACAAACTGCATTGGGCAGTACATCGCCATACCGCAGCCGAAATAATAGTCGAACGTGCAGATGCAGAGCGAAAACATATGGGTCTCAATACATGGGAAAATGCCCCCGATGGAAAAATCCTAAAATACGACGTATCCATTGCAAAGAATTATCTATCTGATGACGAGCTACAGTATCTTGAGCGAATTGTTTCACTCTATCTTGATTATGCCGAACTTCAGGCGAATAGACAAATACCAATGACAATGGAAGATTGGGCAAAACGTCTTGATTCATTCATCGAATTCAATGAAGAAGAAATCTTGACCGATTCCGGAAAAATATCTCACGAAGAAGCAAAACTTTATGCTGAAACGGAGTTTGAAAAATATCGGATTACGCAGGACAGATTGTTTCAAAGCGATTTTGACGACTTTTTTGAATTAGAGGCCGTTTTGAAAAATACAGACTTCAAGTAATACAGCAAAAATGAAACACAACGGTAAATTTTGCGATGCTGAATATATGCTATCATTAAGTGATTGTGGGGCGGTGTCAAATGCCCTGTGGAGGTGCTTATGCTATATTCAAAAAACGATAAAACTCCGGAATTGGAAACGGGTTCTCCGCTCTCGGACCTCATCACCGTGGGGGAGGATATACCAAAATATGAACTACCGAAGGAGCCGATGGGCGGACTTCTGGCCTACCGCGCTTTGAGCGACATGCTGCTCGACGAGGGGATGGCGAGGCAAAATCTCGCGACCTTCTGCCAGACATACATGGAGCCCGAAGCCGAAAAAATCCTATCCGAAACGCTCTGCAAAAACGCCATAGACAAGTCGGAATACCCGCGGACAGCCGAGCTTGAAAACAGATGCGTCAACATCATTTCAAAACTGTGGAATGCACCGGAGTCCCTGAGTTACCTCGGAACGAGCACGGTCGGCTCGAGCGAAGCCTGCATGCTCGGCGGAATGGCGATGAAATTCCGCTGGCGAAAAAAGGCCGAGGCCGCCGGCATAGACATAAGGGAAAAGAGCCCAAATCTTGTTATCTCATCGGGCTATCAGGTCTGCTGGGAAAAATTCTGTGTTTACTGGGACATCGAAATGCGCGCGGTTCAGATGGACGCCGAGGATATGAGCCTCAATCCGAAAGATGTGTTATCATATGTAGACGACTACACGATTGGCGTCGTCGGGATACTCGGCATCACCTACACGGGACGCTACGACGACATAGAAGGCATCGACAAGATTCTCACAGCATACAACAAAAGCGCAAAGGTCCCCGTGCCAATCCACGTGGACGCGGCGTCCGGCGGTCTTTATGCCCCGTTCATCGAGCCAGAGAGGGTCTGGGATTTCAGGCTTGAAAACGTGGTCTCGATCAACACGTCCGGACACAAATACGGCCTAGTCTATCCAGGCATCGGCTGGGTGATATGGAGGGACGAAGAATATCTCCCCAAGGAGCTCATCTTCAACGTCAGCTATCTGGGCGGCTCGATGCCGACCATGGCGATCAATTTTTCGCACAGCGCGAGCCAAATCATCGGTCAATACTTCAATTTTCTCAGACTGGGGTTTGAAGGTTACAAGGCCGTGCACGAGAGGACGAGGGACATCGCCGAATTTCTTGAAAAGACGGTGCGCCAGACGGGATTTTTCGAAATACTCGGGGACACGAAGCACCTTCCTGTCGTCTGCTACAGGCTCACTTCAGACGTCAAATGGACGCTCTACGACCTGTCGGACAGGCTACAGATGAGGGGTTGGCAGGTTCCGACTTACCCCCTGCCAAAGGATTTGGACGACATCATCATCCATAGATACGTGTGCAGAGCCGACTTCAGCAAGAGCATGGCGAGCGACTTCTCCGAGGATTTCAAGGCGTCGATACAGGAGCTTGAGAATGCGGTAGGTATCACACATTCCAAGGAAGAAAGAGGCGTGAGAGGTTTCACGCATTAAAGGCAAGGAAGTAATGAAGTAAAATATGGCAAAGGAAAAAACACTCACATCCAAAGAGAAATTCATGGTCGGAATCATCGTCTTCGGTGGTTTTGTTACCATACTGAATCAGACGGTCATGTCGCCGGCTCTCCCTGCCATCATGGAAGACCTGAACATCACGGCCGCCACGGGGCAATGGTTGACATCGGTATTTTTGCTCGTCAACGGGCTCATGATACCCATCACCGCCTACCTCATCGGCAGATTCTCGACGAGACAGCTCTTCTTCGCCGCCATGACGGCCTTCACCGTAGGCTCAACCCTCGCCGCATTTTCGACCGGCTTTCCTATGCTCGTGGCGGGCAGGGTCATTCAGGCGATAGGCGCAGGCATTCAGCTACCCTTCGTGTCCGTGATGCTCATGCTCATCTTCCCCAAATCCAAACGGGGCTTTGCCCTCGGCATTTCGGGAATAGTGATAGGTGCCGCACCGGCCATAGGTCCTACGCTCGCGGGCCTTTTGGTCGATCAGCTCGGGTGGCGATACATCTTCGCCTGCATCGCGCCGTTTGCGGCGGCGACCCTGATCTTCGCAATCATATTTTTGAAGAATTTCGATACCAAGCAGGAAAGTCATCTCGACTGGCTCTCAGTAATTTTTTCAACCGTAGGCTTTGGCGGTCTTCTCTTTGGCTTTTCCTGCGCGGGAAGTGCCGGTTGGCTATCCCCAAAAACCTACGCAACAATCATCATCGGTGCAGTCTTCATAGTCCTGTTTATACGTAGGCAATTTCGTTTGGATATTCCGCTTTTAGACCTTCGGGTGCTGAAGAACAAAGTCTTTGCGGTATCGACTGTGTTGACCATGGTCATCAGCTCGAGTCTGACGGTCGCGGCCGTGCTCACCCCAATATTTCTGCAAAACGTCCTTGGAAATTCCGCCATGCACTCCGGCCTCATACTCATGCCAGGTGCCATTCTCATGGCGGCTTTGAGTCCGGTATCAGGCACATTATTTGACAAATTTGGGCCACGAACACTGGCAATCGTAGGTATCACGGTCATCATGATAGGCACCTTCATGCTCTCAATTATCGACCATTACACTACATCAAAATTCATTCTCATAGCATATACGTTCAGAATGGCCGGTATTTCTCTCGTGAACATGCCCCTCAACACATGGGGAATCAACGCGCTCGAGAGGGACAAGATAGCTCATGGCAACGCAGTCAACAACAGCGCACGTCAGGTCGCCGGTTCCATAGGCACAGCCGTGTTCATCACGGTCATGATGGTGGCGCAGAGCACAAGTATGAATATTGGAGTGGCAGCTGTCAGCGACGGAATAGACGCCGCCTTCCGTGGGGCAACACTCATGACGGCCATCGCCCTTGTTATTACCGTAGTGAAGGTTGGCTCGGTGGGCAGCATAGGCAAACCACAACTACCGTTCGAGAAATAATCCAGTAATGGAAGGAGGATTTTATGGCAAAGATACATGAAATTATGGAAACTACACCTTATACTTGCAGGGCGACCGACACGGTGCGAGACGTGATACTCAGTCTTTCTGACGTGCAGGTCGGCAGCCTCATCATCGTCGATGGCAATATGGGGCTTCTCGGCTACATAAGCGACAGCGACATCATCAAGCAAATTTCCCACAAGAAGGGCCATATTTTCGACTGGGGCGACATGGCTCCGATCATCATGGACGGCGAGAGCCTTGAGGATAGAATCAACGATCTTCTGAACACGCCCGTTATCGAAATTGCGACAAAGAAAATGGTTTTCGTTACGCCACAGCAGGAAATCACGGAGGCACTCGAGCTCATCAAGGAAGAACGTATAAAAAAACTCGCCGTCATAGAAGATGGAAAAGTCGTCGGCGTCATTGGCCGTTCGGCTATAATCAGGCATATACTTTCGAGGATTGTTCCAGGAGAGAACGATGGCGAAGAATAAAGACGGCGTAAGCGCGAAACTTTTCTTTGGCATACTGCTCAAGGCGACCGTCATCGTCGCATTACTTGTGATAGCTTTCGTGGCGGCTCTCAACATCTATGTCGTCTCGTATAGCAGCAAGTTCATCATCAGCGAGGAAGAGGCGAGGAATGTTGACGCGCAGGCCATCGTTGTGCTCGGAGCCTCGGTCAGAAATGGCGAGCCGAGTCCCGTACTTGCGAAGAGGCTCGATACAGGCCGCGCCCTATTCGGTGAAGGGGTTTCAAACCTGTTTCTTCTTTCGGGCGACAATGGCAAAATGGAGTATAACGAAGTGCAGGGCATGAAAAATTATATTCTGCGTGAAGGGAAAGATGAAGGCATCACCGATGAAAATATCTATCTTGACTATGCGGGATTTTCGACCTATGACAGCATGTTCAGGCTGAAGAATGTCTTTGAATGTGATAAAGCCGTCATCACCACGCAAAAATACCACCTTTACAGGGCCCTATATATTGCAAACAAACTTGGGATTGAAGCCTATGGCGTTGAAGCTGCGGACGAAACCGGCGAGAGAAAATTTCGCGAAATGCTGGCGAGGGTGAAGGACTTTTTCTTCGTCTACAACAACCTCAGCTCAGTATACGAAGGCGATCCCATACCGCTTATATATCCATCGACGCAGGCAGGCTGACGGTAAATCTGCTTCCCAGACCTTCTCTGCTGACGACATCTATATACCCGTCGTGCCTGTCAACTATCCATTTGGCGATGGAAAGACCCAAGCCGGAACCCCCTGTTTCTCTGGCTCTGGACTCCTCGGCGCGCACAAATCTATCAAAGATATTTGGCAGAACTTCAGCCGGAATACCGGATCCATCGTCCGTTACAATGAGGTGAACCATACCCTTTACTTCCGCCCTAGCCACCCTGAGCTCGATATTTCCGCCTGGCATGGTGTACTTGACGCTGTTGTCCACCAAAATGCGGAGAAGCTGCTTGAGGAGGTCGGCGTCCGCCAAGGCAAATACATCTTTATCGGACTGCCCCAGAAGGATATTGTGCCCGTTGTCTATCATCGCTTCCTCCAAGACCACCTCATTCACGATTTCCATGAGGGAGACGCGCCCGATATTCACCTCGATGTTGTCGCTGTCTCCTCTGGCGAGGAATAGGAGCCTGTTCACGAGCTGCTTCATGGATTCCGCCTCGCCGCTGATGGCCTCGATGGATTCCTCTAGCACCTTTGGATCTTCCGCCCCCCACCTCGCCAGCAGGTTTGCGTAGCCCTGTATCACGGCAATCGGCGTCCTGAGCTCGTGCGATGCGTCCGAAACAAACCGCGACTGAGAGTCTATGCCGCTTTCTATCCGTTCGAGCATCATCGAGATGGCGGTCGCCAGCGGCTTGAGCTCCGCCGATACCATTTCACTGCTGAAATGTGCGTTGAGATCCTTGACGTTCACCTGATCGAGAGCCCTCGCCAACTTTCTGAGGCTCTCCGGTGAATACTCGTTTTTGCCCTGCTTTTTCGTGGCCTGAAATGCCTCCGTCGCAGCCCTGAGTTCTCTGAGCGGCTCGAGCGTCTTCCTGATGTGCGTCCGCAGCTTGAGGGTAGTAACAAGAAGGCAGATAGCCTCAATGACGATGATAGGAATCATGAATTTATACGACGAAATTTCAGGCGGAAGATAATCAGCCAGTAAGTCTATTTTGTAATTCGTGCCATCAAGCCTTGATATAGTAACCATGACGAGCAGGGCCAAATCGACCAAAATGAATCCCGCAAGCTGCTCCGAGAAAATAGTGCCGCTGAGCCTCGTAGCGATTTTCTTGTGTGATTTCTGTGTCCTGCTATCCATCGATTCTGTATCCGACACCGCGGACAGTGCTTATGAGTTTGATAGAAAACCTCTCATCTATCTTGCTTCTGAGGAAGCGAACGTAGACATCGACGGCGTTCGTCTCACCGACATAATCGTAGCCCCAAACCTTTTCCAAAAGGAAATCCCTCGAAAGCGCCCTGCCCGAATACTCAAGTAGGCAGGCAAGTAACTCAAATTCCTTCAGCGTGAGCTCTATTGGCTGAGCACCGTATTTCACGGTTCTGGCTGCCGTATCGAGCACGAGATCACCCGACGAAAGAATATCTTCGTTCGGAGTAGCGGCTTCCTGCCCCGAAGTTTTTCCTGTAGCTCTAACCGAATTCCTCGCCTGAGCCCGAATCCTTGCGAGCAGTTCTTCAATGGCAAACGGCTTCGTGATGTAATCGCTCGCGCCGCTGTCGAGCCCCATCACCTTGTCAACCACAGCATCTCTCGCCGTCAGAAGAATCACGGGGGTCTCGGCCTTCTTGTCCTTCAGATTTCTGATGCGCCTGAGCACCTCAATTCCGGAAAGGCCTGGGAGCATGATATCGAGCAGAATTACATCGAAGTCCTCGCTCTCGGCTATCTCAAGTCCGGAAAGACCATCCAAAGCCTTAGAGACCTCATAGCCCTCATGAGTAAGCTCAAGCTCCACCATGCGAGCCATCTTTTCTTCATCCTCTACAATCAATACCTTTATGCTCATCAGTTGTCGCCTTTTACTGAATCCTTTATGTCGTCAGCCACCTTCGCGGCACTGTCCATCACCTTGTTTATCTCATCGGGCGAGTAGTCCGGCCCCCAGAACTTGTATCTGAATCCGAAGAAAAGCCCTATCGCAAGCAGCGGCAGCGTTACCCAGAAAAATGCTATCAGCAAGATGACAAGCACAAGCACGGGTATGTCTATGATACTCGAACCGTGGCGAACGACGTGAAAATGATTTCTCATACTCGCATGGAACAGCTGCAACAGGCCGTCCCAAAATTTTCTGAGAAAGTCCCCCGCGTCCGTACTTTCGTCTCTATATTTGAACTGCTGCCCATCGGACGACCCGCTGTACTTGTAGCCATTGTTGCTATCACCCCTGTAGCTGTCGTTCCCACCGCCATTTTGCCTTTCTCCGGAACCACTGCTATCGCCAGACACGCTCACCGGAACACTTCCCGCCGTGCAAGTCTCCGAAACAGCAGGCTCAATTACCTTGCCATCCTTCTCAAGTGCTATGACGGCATCGAGCAAATTCCCGTCAGCAGCCTCGAGTGCCGACTTCGCCTCCTCGTATGAGATATTGGTTTTCGACATGAGTCTTTCGACCATTTCTATTGTAATTTCCATCTTCATTTCCTCCTACACTACCCCACGAATGAATAACCTATCATCAGAATAGTAGAATCAGCTACCCCAAGCCATTTATCAATGATTAAAATAGGATTAAAAGTGGATTGCTTCGCTACGCTCGCAATGACCACTACAATGTGCCGTCATTGCG
>JAISKC010000067.1 GCA_031261345.1 Eubacteriales Family XIII. Incertae Sedis bacterium
ACAAGCATATCCGTCAGCATCGCTTTGAGTTTCTCATTCCCTGCGGTGCCGGGTGTAAAACAGAACTCCACAAACTCACGCATATTCTCTGAATCTGCGAATTTTGCCCTGACTACTTCCGGCTCGTAGGAATACTGTTTGCCCTGCGGGTCATCTGCACGACCATATATGTAATCAAGCGATACATCGTAGAAGTCAGCAATCTGCACAAGCCGCTCTGAGGACGGCGTAGTAGTGCCGTCCTCATATCGGACTACTGTTGACTGCTTGATGTTCAGTTCTTCGGCAAGTCTCGTCTGAGACATACTGTCACGGGTCAAATTAGTTTGACAGAATCTATCAAGATAAATTGATAGGATTTTGGCAGAAAGAACAACTTAAATTGTCGAGGGTCAATAATTTCGATCACATTGTTTCAGAATATATGGTTACTTGTGTACCAATCCAAGCCCTGCCAGACAAGTACATATCATTAGAACGCCCGTAGCCATGAGTGAAACATACGGGCGACACTTAGATTAATGACCACAAACGATCCTACACACCAAACTCCGCTATGAATTCGTATGTGGCTTTGAAGAGTGGATGAAAAAGGTACGAATCGTCGCCCGATGTTTTCCCGTATGGACACGGGAAAGGTTTCTCATCCCTTGCGGCTAAATCATTGAGCTGTATGCGTAAATCGAAGATTTCTTCTTCTAAGTCATCAATGCAATCAGACATCATGGAAATCAATTCTACCATCCGAATCATATTGTGCATTCTGATAGTGTCATCATCGTAAGCCATAATTGAACCTCCTTAGATCTCGATATCGCGTCCGGCTTGATAGACGATTTCCTCGTCTATCATTTGTACGCTTTTTGCAAAAGCGCATGTCATGGATGCAGTGATAAGATTGCACAGAGGCCTGGTAATGCCGTTTGTGGCCGTATAGAGAGCTTCCGCAGCTGCCTCGGTAAATATATTTACATTTGCCGCGCCGGCCGATGTGAGCCTTGCCGAAATGTAGTCCTGGATTTCGTCTTTGCCAAGCCCCTGCATATGATAGTTTCCCGTGATCCTCTGCCTGAGTGCCTGATGCATACCAAGCTGGAGTTTTCGCCGGATAGAGTGCTGACCGGCGAAAATGAGGATGAATGGGTTTTCAGAATCCATTTTAAAATTGAACAGCATCCTGATATCCTCCAGTACTCCGCCGGATAAACTCTGGGCTTCATCTAAGATAAAGACCGGCGTGATGCGCTTCTCATGGTAGCTGACTTCTACAAGTCTCTGAAGCTGCTCAAACATCATCACCTTTGTGTGCTCCGGGCTCTCTCCCATTTTGAGGATCAAACCCCTGTAAAAATCCATGACCGTTACAGAGGCGAGCGCAGTGTAGCAGACCCTGTAAAGTCCGGGGCTTAACTGTGAGGCGAATCTTCTTAGAGCCGTTGTCTTCCCTGCTCCGCTTTCTGCCGTGAGCAGAAAGAAGCCCCGTGTTTTCTTCATGAATTCAAGTCTTGATGCAAGTTCTTTAAAGTCTTTTGAGCTGTACAGCTCACTTTCAGTGATTTCCTTTACGAAAGGGTTGTATTTAAGTCCGTAATACTGTGTAAACATTTTCTATCCCTCCTTCATTTCCGCATAGGAAATGGTGTGTTCCTTAGGCTCCGGCGTATTTTCGGGAATCATCTCTCCGGCGGCTCCTGTATCTTTTTCCCGTATCTTCGCACCTTGCCTTTTCCTCTTGGCGTTATCTGTGTAATTAACACGCTTAGCGCTGCCGATGCACTCATCGTTTTGAAAAAGTAAAAGTTCGCCGGGGACTTCGCCGTCAGCGGCAGGCTCATACCTGATGTCAACTTTTTTCATTCCGGCAAAACACGGATCTGTTTCGTAAAGTATGCAGTCCAGGCTGATCGTGGCATCTTTCTTGATGGTTCTAGCTACACGCATGAGAAACTTCTTGTTGAAAGCAGCAAGGTCTGTGACGAGTTTGATGTTCTCTGTCTGCCCTATGAAAACATCAAGCGGCGTTTTGCCGTTAAGTTCGCTATGCACTTTCTTTTGATAATCATTCTCGAGCCAAAGCCTGAATTTTGCATTGAGCGTGTCAATATCCTTAAGATCCCCTTTTTTTATCACGGAAAGAAATCTCATCCGCACCGTATGGAAAAATCGTTCAATTTTTCCTTTTGAGTGGGCTTGGTAGACACCATGATGCAGGAGCGTCACACCAATATTTGCACATAGATAGTCGAACTGTTGGCTTCTGTAAATCTTACCATTATCCGTGTAGAGCAGAGTCGGCAGTCCGCGTCTTAGCACAGCCTCTCGGAAGGAATCCCTTAGGCTAAGAATATCTTGCGACAGATAAAATTCAGCGTGGGTAATCAGTCTGCTGGCATCGTCTATGTAACCCATGAGATATGCGACTGATTTTTTCTTTTCCCCGACGTAAGGACCGTACATAATATCCGTTTGCCAAAGTTCATTTACTCTTCCTTTTGCAAACCTGAGCATCTGGACGGAATCATCATCACCACAAGGTATTTTCCTGTTTGCATTGATGTATCTTCTCACGGTCGGAAGTGAGGCATCTTTTTTCAGAAAGGCTTGCTCTTCAATCAGTAGATCATAGATCTTTGTTGCCGGCGCTTTGGGGAATTCGTCTATCTTGGCAAGGATTGCCTCTGCCATTTCGGCATTAATCACCCGGGGCATTCCGGTGTCCGACCGAGGAAGCGGCTTTAGACCGTCAATCCCATTTTGCATGTAGACCGAATACCAATTTTTTATCGTATTCGGAGCATAGTTTTTAAGCCCATAGTGCGGCATCTGTATGGGCTCGCTTGTGATACGAACGCAGTACTCTGTGATGCCGTCTGTCTGCCCGTTTATGATGGGGCTTATGAGCGAAAACCTCTTTAGAGCTACCGCCATTCTTGTCTTTTCGTCTAACATTTGCTGTTACCTCCTTAGAATCTAAGGGTAACAGGGGCATATTCCGGGTAAAACGAAAACCTATTGTTGCGGGAAACATGTTCCCCTATGCGCCGGCTCGTGGTATGCTTTAATCTGATAGCGGGCTTAGGTAGCTTTTCCTTGTGCGCTCAAATATTTTGAGCGAGATATCCTCGGCATTCAAACTTCGGATACACTCGAAAAACTGCCCGGCCCGTTTTTTTGCGCCCACTTCCCCCGCCGGTGGTGCGCGAAGACTGCATACCGCTATCAGTTCCATAAGGAGCAAGTTCAAGTTCTGTTTGAGCCGAAGACGAAACCATCTAAGTAGTTGGCGTGAACATACGGAAGATGCGCAGGTCTCACTGACACATTTCTCATCGGCATAGAATATCGTTAGTACACAGATGATAGGCTCTATCCCATAGGCCCTGCCCGGATGTGCGAATGACGGCAGTAGTGATACAGTATGCCCACATTCCTTGCAGATATATCTGCGGATCAGAATTGTTCCGGCGAAATGAAGCAGTATCAAATACCGTGCATAGAACCCATGCTTACGCAGCAGATCCGACTGGCAATGCGGGCAAAGTACTCCTGTTAAATCAGGAAAGGGGAAATACCGCCCCTGAATGGCGTACATCTGCGCGCTACATCTTGCGTCGAACATTTGCTGCATTAAACATCCTCCGCATAAAATCATATCATCTATATTGTGAAACTAAAAAATCACGCTCTTCCGGCGTGACTCTTGATACGATTCTAATTTATTTACACTACTTTCTGGCTCATTTGTTCAATTCAATTTGATCCTTTACAATTTACCCAAGCGAGGTCTCGAAAAAACTGTTTCAAATTCCAAATACTTCATTTTAAAATCCTGATTTCTTCCAAAAAGCCATTGCAATTTTGAGGCTGAGGACTTATTATAATAGTGTAACACCCTGTCGTCCCTGTCAGCAATGACATACTTCAGGGTTATGTTTTTCTTCGACTCAGCGTTTTCCCTTTCGTGTGACAATTACTATATCACTATATAAACATACGTTCAAGCGTTATTCAAAATAAAAGCTGGAACTGGTGGCCACCTGAGACAAGACAGAATGGGGACGGTTCTATTTTGTCTTACAAGACAAAATAGAACCGTCCCCATTCTGTCATTTCAATTTGTCAATATAACTTGAAATAAAGCAGGGTGATTTCATTGCTTGTTTCAACTTCCGCAAGACAATATGAACCATCCCCATTATATCTGTATATGAAACCAATTTGCGCGTTCGTTCGTTTTCATACAGCCCAAAATGGCCTACAAGACGAACGAACGGCGAATTTGGTATGAAATGGACCGTTTTTCAACCAAAACAGGCACTCGTTCGTCTTTTGAGGGGGTTTGGCGGGTGGCATGACGAACGAGCGCACAATTTGGTGTTTCGGAGCTACTTTTTTACCGAATTGCACGATCACTCGGGAATTAGCCCTCTGATTCCCGAGCTATCGTGCAATATGGTTAATAATACGGTGTTTTTTGACCGAATCATGCGATAGCTCGGGAATCAGGGGGGTGAATCCCGAGCT
>JAISKC010000045.1 GCA_031261345.1 Eubacteriales Family XIII. Incertae Sedis bacterium
ACTTCCTTCAGATTCCACCTCGCGATGGACACCCTTGTCCTCTGCTAACAGTTCCTACTGCCAAGCCTGTAACGGACTTTCACCGTCAAGTCATCGCCCATGCCGAGCACACAAGGAAATGAGGAGACACGGGGGCATCTCCTCATTCAATGACAACGCTATAAATATACTCTCTCATTCTAACGTCGTCGGCTTATTATAACGCCGCTATACACTCGAAATCAAGTACAAAAATCTAAATATTTTCCGAAGGTTCCCTCACCACCCAACGACCTGTTTTTCGTGAACCCACACGATGTAGATACTCTTTTTCTTGCAATAACTTCAAGGCTCTTTCAACCGTGGCAGTTGACTTTCCGGTCTGTGTAGCCAATCGTTCTATGGTAATAGTGTTGTTTTCCCGTATAGCAGATAAAACGGCCAAGGCCGAGGCCCCCAGATTTATCCCATCATTTATTCCATCATTTATCCCATCATCCCAAAAAACGTGAACTTCCCTGTTTTGTAGAAGATGCTTGGTATGCAGTAGTAAATTTTCAAAAAACCTACGAAGGTATATGTTGTTCGCTTGTATTCCCCTCAAAGTATTTCTGTATTTTGCTCTCGCGAGTGCATTTCTGAAATATCGAGAATTCTCTTCAAATGGCGTATTGTCTATATCAAAACCTATACTTCGAAGATATTTGATCACGAAAATCGCAGTTGTACGGGTGTTGCCTTCCATGAACGCATGTTGAACCCAGACATCGGAAACGAAACTCACAATATGATCGACTTTTTCCTCGTCGGCGAACTGTCCATAATTCACATTTTGCTCTTTCCCAATCAAGAGTTCAATTTCCTCTTCAAGTGTGCCGAAATATCCATATTGTACGGTATCGCCATCCAAGACCCACTCAGCTTTGATAATGTCGCGCCTTCTATATTGCCCCGGCAAATACTCCTTAAAACCGGCGAACATTTTTTTATGAATTGCCTTAAGTGAGTTTTCTGTCAGAGTAAAAGTTTTAGTTTCCAAAATCTTTGCTATCCTAGCAGAAACAAGGTCTGCCTCGTCTTGCCTCTCCTCTTGAAGTTTGCTTCTATCCTCTGCATCGGCATAGTACTGTTGAAGAGTTTTCTCGACCTCATCAATAGTCTTCTTTCCACCAATGTGTTCTACTGCGAGCTTTGACAGATATTCAGACGGCTCAAGATTGTCAACGGCCTGAAGGCCTATCGCTGTTTTCCAGTTTTCATACCGAACTCTGGAATCAGCAGTCTCAGCCAATGTATATGTAATCTCTGCCATTCTGAAAACCTCTATATCTTTACAAAATTCAAACTAGAGTAACCATATTATACTCTTCTCTACCTTATATATCACGCCTCACTTGAAGAGCTCGTCCGGATATTCTCCTTTGTCCTTCAGCGCCTGCAGTGCGGCAACGACGCCTTCCTTGTCCTCCTTGTAAGTAACGCCGAACCACTTGTCGGGTGAACTCAAAACCTTCACCTCCGCCTTGCATTTTTGTAGAAGTTCATCGACCTTCAGCGGCAACAGATACTCGCCCTTGAGCGGATTACTCGAAAGCGTCGAGTCCAAAAATGCGGGGAAGCCGTCAATCATTTCCTTCATTATAGAGGGAGTAAATCCCCAGAAATTCATCGACACGACCGAGTCCTCCGCCACCTCTATCCAATTGATGTCGTCCTCGGTATATTTGATTTTCCCATCTCGTCTAGCTATCTTCACGCGCTCATCAACGCCCGCGAGATTGCCGTCCGCTCCGATGCGGCAGACCCCTCTGGCAACGTGGCCATTCTCCGTCAGAGTCTTCGAAAGCTCATATCCAACCATCGACCAGCGATACTTTTCGTCGTCCTTGGCCACAGAAAGTTCATCAAAAATGAGCTGAAAAGCAAGCGAGCCATAGTAATCATCGGCGTTTATTACTGCGAACGGCCCGTCTATCACATGCCTCGCCGCCATGATTGCGTGGCACGTGCCCCAAGGCTTCTCCCTGCCGGCCGGAACCGTGTAGCCCTCCGGCAAATCAGAGAGCTCCTGAAATACGTATTTGACATTCATGTGCTTGCCCGCCTTGTCGTCCACGAGGGCTCTGACGGCCTCCTCAATCTCGGGCTTGATCACGAAAACGACGTCCTCAAAGCCCGCCATCATCGCGTCATATAGTGAAAAATCTATGATAATTTCGCCTTTGTCCGTAACGGGGTCAATCTGCTTCGGACCGCCGTAGCGACTGCCCATACCCGCTGCCATTACCAGTAATGTTGGTTTGCTCATTTTCTATCTCCTTGTCCAATAAAATTCCATGGAAATCCCGCATAAATTTCGCAGAAAACACTATTACCATTCAAACACGGTTCACAAACCCTGTCAACAAACCCCACACCCCATCACCCAAACCTACTCTCCACCACCAACCTAAAAGTAATGGGAAATCTCGAGTAACCCACACAAATTCACAGAAAAACCGCCAAATCATGTGAAAACACCCCGTTTGCTCGAGATTACCGCCGTATTTGGACCCCCAGTCTCGAGTAAACACCCTGAATTCACATCCCGTTTCATTCGGCATTTTCACCAAAAACAGGCCCCATTTTTGTGAATTTCGCAAACAAAACGGGGAAAAGCGGCCTTTGCACCGAGACCGCTTTTTCTTACATTGTTATTTCAGCCGCCAAGACTATCATTCAGCCGCCGTGGCGGAATTAGACTCGCAATGGCTCTTCGCTTGCTTCTTCTTCCTCGTCCAGCCTCTTGAAAGTCAACTTCACAGCGACGATTTCAACCAAGAGGATAATTGCGTTCGCGATGGTCCACTTGTCGAGTAGCACCATCGGCAAAGTCATATCTTCGGTCAGCATGAAGAGCACCACGCCAACCACCGCAAGCAAGGCGGACAAAATCATAAATATCTTCCTGCTGCGTTTCTGCTCCTCGTCTGCGTCGTAGCCATAGAAGGAATCAGCCGCCTTGCCCTCTTCCTTAGCCCTCTTCAGTTGACGCCTGAACAAGTGGAAGAACATAACGATGGCGAGAATCAGTCCAATCGCGCAAAGTATCAGATTGAGGATCGCCCACGCGCTGAAACCCGCCGGAGCAATCAGCGGCACACCGCTTTCGCCGATGCCAAGCACCGGAATACCCTGATCCATTGCGGCAGAAGCGAGCACAGCACTAGCCGTGAGTCTGGCCGCCGGCTGAACATTCGTAAGTGTTGCCTCAGGCTCAACAGGTTCGTCAATCTCCCGATCAATCACATCAGTATCCTCATCTGGTGGGTCTATTATCACCGGAGGACGCGGACGCGGCGGTGTCCCGACCGGCTCCCATATCGCATAGAGCACGACATCGCCAACAATCGTCAAGGTTTCGCCCCCTGCATATGTCGCCGCCACAGCACCCCCATCTTCCGACCAGCCAAGGAACGTATAGCCCGTTCTAGCGAGGCCTCCCACGTTTCCAAACACGCTCGCCGAACTTTCCAATTCATAAGCATTGTCGTCAGTCGGCACCAAGCCCGCCGTCGCACCGTTCGCCAAATATGTGACAGAGTAAGTATCGGGAGTGATTACCGGCGGTTTCGGTGCAGGAATGACCTTTATCAGCCCCTTATCCGTCAAAATATTGTAATTCTGAGTAACGTCGCTCTCGTCTGCCACAGCATGTACCTTCACATTGAAGACATTCGTTTGTGTCGTGCCAGGCTCCGTCCGCTCGCCCATCCAGATGACCTCTCCTATGTGCAGTCTGTGTCCGCCGAGGAGCTTCCCCTGTCCGGAAACGAGCTCCACCGCGCTGGGCTTGAGTGCCGTGCCATCGTAGACTTTCTCGGCGTAGACCGGCTTGACCTTCACGGATAGCTTCGCGATTTCATACACGCCCTTCTCGAAAGTGATGTTGTAATAAGTGTCCAAATCGACCTCTTCGCCCTCCGAATCCTCCAAGGCAAACTTCGTGATTTCCGTGTCGTATGCGCCCGCGTCCGTGCCCTTGCCAGCTCCCGCGGAAGATGAAACGCTGTGTCCAGTAACAAGTTCGCCAGTAACCTCTCCTTTGACAGAAGCCTTCTGTTCCTTGCCGTTATACGTGGCAGAGGCGTTCAGTGCAGTAACTACAAGGTCGTGCTTCTTCTCAAACAATGCCGTATAAACCTCGTCGCTTACAATCTTGTGCGAGATTAAAGAGTCCGCAGTCAAATCAACGAGCTTCTCGTCCGTGTCATACCAACCCTTAAAGAAGTAATCCTCGGCAGGCACAGGTGTAGGAATAGCCGAGGTGATAGCCGAAGTCCATAAAGTCTTGTTTCTGATGTCCTCATATGAGTCTTTCCCTGACTGCAAGCTGCCGTTGTCTCCAGTGGAGAAATTCACAGTATGCAGCTTCGTCCACTTCGCATAGAGATTCGTATGATTTTTGACCGTGACATCATAATCGAAGAAAGTGCTCCCATCGGATTCCGTCACCCAACCGTCAAACGCATAACCCTCACGCTCAGGCTTAAAAGTAGGCTCAACGATTTTGCTATCATAAGCCAAGCCGGTTTCCCGAAGCTCAAGATACTCGCCATCCTTCACCTTGATGACATCCGCCTCATCCAAGTCATCATCTTCATCAGCGATGTCATAGTCCGCAAGGTAATGAACGTCAACATTGCTGAGACGATATTCATAACGAGCAAGGTTTGAGTAACCTTGAGCAGGAATTCCCACATAAGAATGCTTAGTGCTTATAGACGCAACATCACCATAATTGAGAATCGGATCTACCGTCGCCTTTAGATCAAGACCGGCAATCACATAAGTATCTCCGGGGAAATTGTCGAAATGAATCCTTATATCAGTGACATTTTCCCAATTTCCGGAAACCTCAGCCTCGCTGATAAAGGCACCGCCGTTCACCGAATATGTTATTACGGAAGTCGGGCCCTCGGAAGCAGTGTTGACCGGTCCACGAAGGTGCAAGTCAAAGTTGGCAGTTTCCGTCTGCGTCGAGCTTCCATCGAAATAGCTCGTTTCATCGCCCGTTTTGGGTATATGCACATCTACTTCATAGTCAGTTTTTGTCGTTGTCGCAGACCCAATATAGAGATTGGCCGAAAGGTTCTGCACATTATCGTCGTGGAAAACCACGCCTTTGATATTCGCATTTGCAGCCACAGCCGGAACAATCTGAACTGTATCCGCATATGATACCAGAACATTGTTAGTCGTTGACGGAATTGCAAACATCGCGCCTTCTTCATATATGCCATCACCATCTCTGTCAATCGTATCATCAAAATTGAACTTCTCATAAGTATCCACACCGTGATAATGGGTCGCCACGAGATAGGGATAAACATTGCTGGCATAATCCTTATTCCATGTTGCGGTCATGTCTATATAGGCTTCCTGAATCACCTGTACCTGGCCCTGTGGCGTTGACAGAAGTGCCATCAGCGGAATGTCAAAGTTGTAGATATTACCGTCCGGCAGATTGCTTATTACCAACCATTTTTCTCCTGTTTTATCGGTCACCACTTTGACATCGGGGCTGGTGCCAGCGTAAATAAAATTCGGGTTGAGTTTTACGACAATTGAGGTGTCTTTCATAGGTGTGACGAGACCTTCGTCGCCCGGCGTGGTATTTTGTTGCCTCACGCTCATGTTGGCATTGAATACCGAGCCTGCATCAATTTGCTGACCCCCATTTACTGTATATCTAAACAAGGGACCATCAAAGTTCGTGTTTTTATATCTATCAAAACTTACAGGCAATACTGTATATGAGGTCGAAGCTCTTTCGCCTACATTTTTTGCTGCGAAAGAAGCATCAAATGGAAGTATTGTACTCTCATCGCCTACGATATATTGCGGTATAGGCGAGTCATCAGAAAGATAATTTCTGCCATCTCTTGATGAAAAGTTGATTTTTGCTCCGCCGTAAGCACCCCAAAATTCTCTAAAGGCTGTTCCTCCATACCAGACAACAGTAGGCATGAACGTATCGGCCTCAAACCTGATGGAAGTAATATATTCGTCAGCATCAAGTCCCAAATCTACTATTTGTTCAGCGCCAATGTCTGAAGGCGTAAACGTACCCACATCCAAATCCACTTCCTTTGTACGTTCCGTAGTCACTTGATTTGTCGTATATATAAATTTTGCGTCAGTATAAGACAAATATTTTCCGATAGTGACGATCCCGTTGAAAGTCTCCAACGCACGTGCACCGGTGAAGTCAATCGACACATCTTCGTATATTTTCCAAGAACCTTTTTTGTCCGAACTATGTAGCGAGTCGGAATATCCAAATGCTACTGTTGCTGTATTCACGACACTGCCACCCCGACCGGCAAGGAATGGGCGAATATTAGTAGTAAAGTTAGCGGGGGCATTGCCATAGGTTTGTAGAATCAAGTTGTCTGCAGGCTTTCTGATAAAAACGTCGAGAGGCACTGCATGCTCCTGCGGCAAGTGTGCGGCATCATAGCCTGTTGTGTGCTCATCCGCACCTTTAAGTGCCACGCCAAGTGAAGACTTATAAGACTCTCCCATCGATGTGCCGTCAACATTGTCCAACGTTCGCAGACCAAGATAAAGCAAAATTGTGCTGTCGGTTCCATCTGTATTTTTCTGAAGATCTATACCCTCTGGTCCGAAATGTAGAACTACCTTTGTGACCCTATTTCCGGATGTTGCAGCAGGAAAACTGAAAGTGTCATCTGACTTTGTGGCGTCCGTATATTTTGTGGCCCCGATATAGTAATCCGCTGAGACGACCTTTGGAAGTGTCACAGAGTATACTTCATATCCCTGCCCCGGAGTTAACTCAAGAGTTCCGTTCGAATGCGGATCGTTTAGCTGTGAGGCATTTGCGGTAGTGAATATACGCACAAATTCATTGTATTCTGATGTGTCGCCTTCCCAATTTTGAGGTAAATCAATATCGTTGGTTCCCAAAGACCGTGGATACATATCCCACGCATAACCACTGCTCCATGTCGGATATTGTATTTTATATAAATCCACACTCTCGAAAGAATTGGTGTTGATAACATAATCAAAAGTCTGGCTGTAAGTGTCATATGCATTGGTGTAACCAACCGTCACAGGCAAAGTATAGGACTTCTCCGATGTGGGTTGTATTCCCGACTTCAATTTCAAATCCAAACGGACGGCAAATGGAACTATACCACCTGTATATGCACCCCCACTACCAATATAGCTGGTCAAAACTCTTGTTCCGAATTCGTTATTGCTATCAAGTGCGTCAGCTGCGGGATTCAACATCCTAAGTGGATTTATTCCGTACGCACCGTTTGTGTTGTCCGTCATGTTTTCGAGAATGACGTATGTTTTTCCGTCAATTTCTTCGACTTTGTCCTGAGGCCCCAAATCTCCAATTTCAAGATCCGAAGGTATCTCTATTTTAAATGTGAGATTCCAATAAGGCTCGTGTATATCCGGTGTGTCGAGATGATAGTAAAAACCAACACCGAAACGTTCAGGATATGTGTTGTAAGTTCCGTGTATCGGCATGCAAAATCCACCGACCAAACCCTCCTTCGTTATCATACCCGGATTGGTTTTTGCTGATGAATAGGGCTTGTCGTTTGCATAATAGAAACCGCCAAAGATATTTTCCGTTTTGTATTTCTTAGGAATAGCCTTCAATATCTTCAGTTGATTATCGTTGCTATCGCTCACTGTAGTCGTAAAAGCAGGCATTGGAGCAAAATTCACTGCGGCATCTTTTATCGCAGTTCCCACCATATTGCCAACTTTCGTAAGGTGGTTTGCAAGCCATGGGTTATCCGTCAAAGTCGAAGTCATCGATGCTTCACAGGTCATGAAAGGAATCTGAAAGAGATTTCCGGCTATGGCTGAGTCGGATAGTGTCAATGTCGCAAGTCTCCCAGCAATATCAATGCTACTGATGGCGGCAGGAATCTGGCTTGCCGACGGTTTTATAAAACGCATTCCCTGCGGTGCTTCAAGAAGTATTGACCCTGCCGCACCGGTTGCGGTCGGTGTTATATCAACAATAGTTTGGTAGTAGAAGTCCTCGACATAATCCCAAATCAAGTCGTAGTCTGTACTATCCGTATATGCGGCGAAAACATTTCCGTTCACCCTCGTCTTTAGCTGAACATTGACGGTTGCCAATGGACCGCCTGCCAGTGTGCCGATTTCGGAATCGCCAAGGGATTCTATTTCGGGTTCTTCGGAGAGTCCCTCTATCGAATTTGTTGGTTCCGCTAAAGATGGTGCTTCTGTGGTGTCGCCATCAGCCTGTGCTACGGGCGTCTCGTAGTCCTCCTGCTCAGAGAGGGTTTCACCGTCGGCGAAGGAGCCAAAGGGAAGCATTATCGTTGCCAGCATTACTATTACTAGCAAAAACGACAGATGCCGTTTAGCCTTACCTCTTAGAGGAGCACCCCCCCCCGGAAGAATTTTCCAGATGCTTCCGACTTTAGTTTCTTGTTCCTTATTATTCATTGGTTCCCCCATTCTGAAAAAAACGTGCGTCCATTTTATGTCCCCAAATCATGTGAAAAAATCCCACACGACAACATTGGTCACATATATATGGCAAGTCAACTAACAAAATTACTGCTTTTTGCATTGAAAAATTTTCTTCGCATTTTCACTGCCTATTACATATATACCCCGTTTCAACCAATCTTAAACATATTTCGCGAAACTTTACACAAATTTTACAAACAGCAGACATTATTTCCATGCGAGTCCCCGAATGATGTATAATGAAGAAAATGAGGAAAAAGAGGTTAATAAATTTATGAGTAATAGAATTTTTAATTATAATGATCTCGCCGATACTGCAAAGGTACCGCAAGAAATAGTAGTCAAGCTTGAGGAAGAGGCTCGCAAGGAGTATCCGTGGGATGATATGCTGATGGAGCTTCATGTACTGCGTGCCGTCAGTGCGTATGCGGATGACATGAAGAAAGCGGTGGCAAATTGAGAAATAGAATCTATCTTGATACTTCGGTCATCAGTGCGCTGTTTGATGAGCGTACACCAGAACGTATGAAACAGACGAAGCAGACTTGGGAAAATGAATTGCCGGAGTATGAAGTCTTTATATCCAGTACTGTTTTGACTGAATTATCAAATGCTACAACAGCGCTTAAAGGTCTTTTTCTAAATGCCATTGACGGCTTTACTGTTCTCGAAGCAACGGATGAAGCTTTTTCTCTAGCTGATGAGTATGTCAATATTGGTATTTTTCCGGAAAAATATTATGATGATGCACTACATGTCGCAATTGCAGCAACAAACGGAATTCCGGTGTTGCTGAGTTGGAATTTTACTCATTTAGTTAAGATAAAGACTCGGCGAATGGTTGCTTTGGTAAATACAGAAAAGAATTATCTGCCAGTAGAAATTATTGCTCCACCCGAACTATAGATTTGATACGAAATCAGTAGGAGACAGATAACATTGCTGATTTTCACCAAAATACCATGCTCACACGAACTGTCAATTGATGTTTGATTCTCGAGTAAACGGCACAAATTCACTTAAAAACCGCCAAATCATGTGAAAACAACCCGTTTACTCGATATTACCGCCGTATTTGAGGCTCCCGTCTCGAGTAAACGGCGGAAATTCACATCTCGTTCTTCCAATTCAGCTCCTTCACCCCGTTCCATTCGGCATTTTCACCTAAAACAGGCCCCTTTTTTGTGAATTTCGCAAACAAAACGGGAAACAGGCCAAAAAGTAAAGGTGCCTCCGCATAAGCTCCTCCGGTTGTAGGCTTCACAAGTTTCTACACCGCCGATATTGAAATAGTATAGAATAGTATAAAGAGTATAGGGAGGCAGCGATAAAACAATCTTTCTAGCGGAAAGCAGTAAATCGGGGCTTTGCTTAGTCCTATTATTTGAGAAGAGGGGAATTCGGGGAATTTGGCTACTATTGATGAACATCGGCATGAGGATGAACGCCGGCAGAAGAATGATGCGCAGACGGCTTTGGTGAACAGAGCCATTTCGGGTGATCCGGCGGCCTTTGAGGAGCTGTATGTGCAAAAGGCGCAGAGTATTCTGTTCCACGCTTACGGCATACTCAAAAGCCATCACGATGCCGAGGATGCCGCACAGGAAGTTGTGCTGCGAATGTACAGGGATATCGGGAAGCTGCGGGCACCTGAAGCCTTCAACTCTTGGATGCACCGTATAGTCATCAATGTCTGTTACACATTGGCTGCAAAACGTTCGGGTAGAAAAGAAGACTTCGACGAGGATGAGACCGTCGGCGAAATCGCGGAGGAGCACATCGACTATCTGCCGCAGGAATATCTCGTTCGCGAGGAACTCTTCAATGAGCTGAAGGCCGTCATCGAGGGACTGCCAGCAAAGAGGAGAAGTGCGATAACGATGCACTATTTTGACAATATGTCGTACAAGGAAATCGCAGAGGCGATGGATTCCACCATAAGCACCGTCTCCACAAATATTGTACGCGGAAAGATACAGATAAAGGAAGCGATGGAACAGATAATGGAACAGGAAAATTCGAACATGAAAGCTATGGGGGCTGCGGGGACTGTTACGTTCTCGGGAGTCTTCGGCACGATTGCAAATCAGGAATTTCCGCGAGCCAGCGTTGACTCGTTCACAAATCGCTGTGCAGAGGCCATCAAGATTTCCTGCTCACAGCACATTATCAAAACACCAAAATCTCCGTCTGTCCTGAAAATTACTGCCATTATCGCAGTTTCTGTCATTGCTGTCAGCGGACTTATCTTCGGACCGCAAGCCCTAAACGCTCCGTTGAGCGCGGAAACTGCTTCGCAAACAGAGGCCTCGCCCGCCTTAGGGGAGAAGGGCTTGATCGAATTTGTTTCGGACAGCAGCAAGGGGGCACATGTGAATCCTGCCGCCGCCTCGGTGACGGAGCTCGACTTTGAGGCGGATTTCGGCGAGTGGGAGATTGCGAAAAAATCCAGCGGCGAAATCGTTTCATCGGGCGAGGGGATGGCCGTTGCGTCGCCACTCACCGACATTGCCACCGCAGAAGGAGCGGGGGAATACATCCTCTACTTTGGCCTCTACGACGAAAATCGGCAGCTCGTTACCACCCTAAGTAGGGAATTCCGCGTCGAACAATAACACCCTGCAATTACTCAAAAAAGGTTCTGCTGCCGGCGGGGCAGGGACCTATGAGATACTGACCCTCAAAATGTGCTACAATATTGGGTATGAACATTATTAGGAACGCTTCTTTTGCGGCGTGGATGATAGGTAGTTTGTGGCAACTCAGACCGATGCGTAGGGGTATCGATAGGGCTCGTGCCGCGGGGGACTATGTCACGGAACGTGAAGAAATATTGAAGGCAACCACAAGCTGGGGCTCCCGCATAGTCAAGCACTATGGGGTCACGCTTGAAGTTTCTGGCGAGACTGCGCTTCCCGCCGGACCCGTTCTCTTTGTTTCGAATCACGAGGCTTATGGCGATATAGTAATGTTCACGGCAGCAATCACAAACAAGCAATTCGGATTCATTGCGAAAGGTGCGCTCGGAAAGTTGCCGCTCTTCGGCAAATGGATCCTTCGCATTCGCAGTCTTTTTCTCAAAAGAGATGACGCAAGGGAGACGCTTCGGGTTTTCAAAATCGGCGATGAATATCTCGAGGAAGGTTTTTCTCTCGTGATTTTTCCCGAAGGAACGCGCAGACTGGGCAATCCACCGAAGCCGTTCAACAGGGGCAGTTTCAAACTGGCCACCAGAGCTGAGGTTCCCATTGTGCCGGTTTCCATTTCGGGCACTTATGACCTCTATGAGAAAAATGGCTATCCTTCGCCAGGCGTTGTGAAATTTCACATTCATCCTGCCGTTGCTACGACAGGACTTCGGGGCTCCGAGAGTAAACTTTGCGAACAGGTGGAAAATACGATAAAATCTAAACTTGAGGAATGGACTCAGTAGTCTTGGTCGGCTACTATAATAAGGAGGAAGCTACACATATGGACAGATATTTGGAAAAACGCAACCTAGGAATCAGATGGATTTTCTTTGTCATATTTCTTGCGCTGTTTGCCGCAGATGCATATTTTGTGATAAGTGGGAAGTCGGCATCTTTTGATACGCTTGTGCAAGAGACGATATTCGATCTTCGCACCGGCCCGCTGACGAGCGTTTTGACGGTAATAACGCATTTCGCCGATACAAAGGTGATTGGTGCGCTCTGTATACTGCTGATAATTCTTCCGAACAGGATGAAATTCGGACTTCCGATTGCCCTTGCGACTGGGCTCGGATCCTGCGTTCACTACGGGCTAAAGCATTTTATCGAAAGAGCCAGACCGGACGAGGCTATGTGGCTCGTTCCCGAAGATGGTTTCAGCTTTCCCAGCGGACACTCAAACGCCGGACTCATCTTTTTCATGTTTGTAGCCGTCCTTTTGGGACGATATCTCATCATGGGAAACAGCAGATTTGGAGCCTTTCTTCTCCGCTTCCTTTTGGGTCTGCTCGTCTTTGTCATCGGCGTAAGCAGAATTTATGTCGGCGTGCACTATCCAACCGACGTGCTCGGAGGTTGGTCCCTCGGCATAGCACTTCTTATACTCTTCCTCATTTTGTATGATTTCGCATGGCCGGCAAAATGGCGTGTCAGCTATGAGCCTCCCAAGTGGTCTGCCATACCGCTAGATTACGAAAAGAATAAAAACTGGAAGATGGCAAACAAAAAGCATGCAACCGGCGAATTGCTAGAGTTCCCCAAGCACCGCAGTGCATGGAAAATGCCAAACAAATCAAACAAGGAAACCCCAAACCCTGACGATAGGTGATGTCATTGCAAGCTCTGCGAAGCAATCCAGTATTATTTATTACCTTACCTTGATATGCACGTCTCGCAGTAGTTGTTCCGTGACTTCGCTTGGGGCATCGAGCATCAGGTGTTGTGCATTGCTGTTCAGCGGGAAGGCTATGATTTCCCTGATGTTTTCCTCCTCCGCAAGAAGCATTACGATACGATCGACCCCGGGAGCCATGCCCGCGTGAGGCGGTGCCCCATAGCTGAACGCCGAGTAGAGCGCACCGAACTTTTCTTCGACATCCCGCTCAGAGTAACCGGCAATCTCAAACGCCTTGACCATGATGTCCGGCCTGTGATTTCTGACGGCTCCCGAGCTGAGCTCAACTCCATTGCAGACTATGTCATACTGATACGCCATGATTTCAAGCGGATCCTTGTTCAGCAGCGCATCCATCTCGCCCTGCGGCATCGAGAACGGGTTGTGCGTGAAATCGATGTTGCCCGTTTCCTCGTTCAGCTCATACATCGGATAATCCGTGATGAAGCACATCTCAAATTTACTCTCATCTATCAGGTCGAGCCGCTTTGCGACCTCCGTTCTGATTTCACCCGCGAAACCGGAAACCTTGCTCTTCTCATCGCTGATGAAGTATAGGACATCGCTCGGCTCGAGGCCCGCAAGGGTCCGTATCTCTTCTCTTTGCTCATCACTCAGAAACTTGTCAATAGGCCCTTTGTAACTCAAATCCTCTTTGACGGTAATGTAACCAAGACCCTTCATGCCGATGGAAATTGCGAATTTCTCCATTGAGCCAAACCAGCTTTTGCTCTGCGAGGCTGCCCCTGGCACGACCAAGCCTCTGACTATCTTTCCCTTGAATAGCGGCATTTCAACCGTCTTGAAAAAGTCCGTGAGATCAATTATCTCGAGGGGATTTCTGAGGTCGGGCTTGTCCGAGCCATATTTGAGCATGGACTCCGCGAAGGTGATCCTGCGATACGGAGGTTTGGAAACTTCCTTTTCCGAGAATTTTTCGAACGTCGTAGTGAGCACTCTCTCCGCAACAAAGAAGACGTCTTCCTGCGTCGCAAATGCGAGCTCGAAATCGAGCTGGTAGAACTCGCCGGGTGAGCGGTCGAGCCTTGCATCTTCATCTCTGAAACAGGGCGCTATCTGAAAATATCTGTCGAAGCCGGACGCCATGAGCAGTTGCTTGAACTGCTGTGGAGCCTGCGGTAATGCATAAAATTTGCCTTTGTGTTTTCTGCTCGGCACGAGATAATCTCTTGCGCCTTCAGGAGATGAGTTTGCGAGTATCGGCGTCTGAACTTCGAGAAAGCCCATCCCCTCCATCTCTCTCCTAAGATGCTTTATCACCTCGGCACGAAGAAGTAGATTCGCCTTTAGCTTGGGGTTTCTAAGGTCCAGATACCTGTACTTGAGTCTGAGATCCTCTCGAGTATCCGTGGACTGATCCACCTCAAACGGAAGCGATGAACGGCACGGGCCGACGACCTCAATCTCCTCTGCACGAAGCTCAACTTTGCCCGTGCTGATATTTGGGTTGAATGTCTCCTCGCTACGCAGGAGCACCTTGCCCAACACGGAAATCGAGGCTTCCTTGTTCAAAGTAGCCACCTGCTCGTCGGAAACCACAATCTGTGTAACGCCATATTGGTCGCGAAGATCCACAAAAACTATGCCTCCGTGGTTCCTGATGGTCATAACCCAACCGGCCAAACGGACGGTCTGACCGACATGCTCTTCTCCGAGCTCACCACAGGTGAAATCCCTATATCTCCGTGAGGTATCTACCTCAACCGTCATTGCGAGCGGAGCGCGGCAATCCAACCCGTCGTCCTCCTTGCTCTTGTCCAAAGCCTTCTTCCAAGCAGGAACGTTGACCACCGGCCCATTGTTTTCCGCTGCCTGTGGGGCAGCCGTTTCGCGTATAGGATGGTCGTCAGTCCCGCGTACATCCGGCACAATGACTCCGACATTGGCAAGTTGTGTCTGAAGCTCAGCATTCACCGATGCGGGATCGGCTTTTCCGCCGAGAGCCTTCATCGTCTGTCCAACCAAATATCCAAGAGCCTGCTTCTTGCCCGACTGATAATCCGCAATCGACTTGGGATTTTCCGCAATTACTGTTGCTACGACTTCGGAAAGTGCACCTGCATCCTCCGTTACAGCCAAGTCCTTTTCCTTGATGAACGCCTGCACATCAACGTCGTCCTTGTATATTGCCTCGATGACAATCTTGCTGTTGGCACGATTTATCTTCTTGTCTGAAACGAGCAGAAGAACCTCTGCTATCTTCTTCGCATCCACGTCAAGCGATGTCTCTTCGCCTCCAGTTTCCTTCTGCAACCGAAGTATCTCCCCCGTCACAATATTCGCAGCCGTAGCCGCCGCCTTAGGTAGCCCAGAAAGCTCGGAAAGTATCGACTCGAAGAGCTCCGCCACAGCCTTCTCCTTCGTCAGCACGGCGGCTATTTTAGCATCCAGCCCAAGTTCGCTGACATACCGCTCCCGCTTAGCATCCGCCAACTCCGGAAAGCTCTCCCGTACCCGACTCACCCATGCTTCGGAAACATGTATCGGCACGAGGTCAGGGTCAGGAAAATACCGATAATCCTGAGCATTCTCCTTGCTACGCATAGGCGAGCCTTCGCCAGCATTGTCGTCCCAACGCCGCGTCTCCTGACGAACAATTTCCCCGCGCTCAATTATCTCAATCTGCCGCGCGGCCTCCCATTCGATAGACCGCTTGATAGCCTTGATAGAATTCATATTCTTCGTCTCAGTGCGCGTCCCGAACTCTTCCGCCCCTGCCTCGCGGACAGAAACATTTACATCCGCGCGCATCGAACCTTCCTGCATCTTACAGTCAGAAACGTCAAGGTACACGAGTTTCTCGCGAAGAGCCTCTATAAACGCTTCCACCTCATCAGCATTTCGCATATCCGGCTCGGTGACAATCTCAATCAGAGGAACGCCGCATCTATTGTAGTCGATGAGGCTCACCCCCGCATCATGCACGAGCTTGCCAGCATCCTCCTCCATATGTATCTCATTAATTCTTATGTTCTTCGTATCACCATTAGAAAGAGAAATCGAAACAAATCCATCCCTACAAATAGGGTGATAAAGCTGAGAAATCTGATAATCCTTAGGCAAATCGGGGTAGAAATAGTTTTTCCTATCAAACCTATTATCCGTCTGTATCTCGCAATTTGTAGCAATTCCCGCAGCGATAGCCTTCTCCGCCACAGCCTCATTCAGCACCGGCAAAGTCCCCGGCATACCGAGGCAAACAGGGCAGGTATGCGAATTGGGCTCGCCCCCAAACTCCGTGCTGCACGAGCAAAATATCTTAGTCTTCGTGGAAAGCTCGACGTGAACCTCGAGGCCGATTACTGTTTCATAAGCCATTACGCACGCACCTCCAATCCTTCTACTCCCGCCGTCGCTCGCTCCTTATGATAGGGCGAAGGTGCAAAATCCTGATAATTCTTCACCAGCGTCAGCAAGGTCTTCTCGCTGAAAGCACGGCCGATGAGCTGCATACCTATCGGCAGCTGATTTTCTCCAAACCCGCAGGGCGCAGCGACCGCCGGAAGCCCCGTCAAGTTCACCGATGTCGTGAATATATCGCCGAGATACATAGCGAGAGGATCCTTTATCTGCCCGCCGATCTCGTAGGCAGGGGTGGGGCAGACAGGCGCGAGCAGGACATCGTACTTCTCAAGCGCCTCGTCAAAAGTCTTCTTGATGAGCCCGCGGACCTGCAAAGCCTTCTTATAATACGCGTCAAAATATCCCGAGGAAAGCACAAACGAGCCAAGGATAATCCTGCGTTTGACCTCCGTGCCGAAGCCCTCATTTCGGGACATATAGTATACGTCGTGAATGTTTTCCGCGTCTGCTGAGCGATAGCCATATTTGACACCGTCATAGCGAGATAGGTTTGAGCTCGCCTCCGCACACGCGATGATGAGATAGGTCGGAACGGCATAATCGATCATCGGCAATTCGAATCTTTCAACCGTAGCACCCGTCATCTTGAACGCCTCGGCTGCGGATTTGACGAAATACCGCACGTCATCACTCATGCCAGGCATATCAAAATAGTTTTCGGGCACGCCGATTTTCAAATCTTTGAGGTCTTTTCTGTCCGTCTTACCCGCTATCAAATCTTCAAATTCGAAGGGTTTGTCTATGACCGATGTGCTGTCATTTTTGTCAGGACCGGAAATGATGGAGAGTATCGCGGCGCAGTCCCTCGCGTCCTTGGCGAGTGGGCCTATCTGGTCGAGAGACGACCCGTAGGCCAAAAGTCCGTATCTGGAAATGCTGCCGTAAGTCGGCTTCACGCCGGTCAAATTGCAAAAGCTTGCGGGCTGCCTGATTGAACCGCCCGTATCCGATCCGATAGCATAGGGGGAGAATCCTGCCGCAACAGCCGCTGCCGAGCCGCCCGATGAACCCCCGGGTACCCTTGAAAGATCCCATGGATTTCTGGTGATGCCGTAGTATGAAGTCTCGGTTGAGCCGCCCATAGCGAACTCGTCCATGTTGGCCTTTCCGAGTATTACTGCCCCTGCGTCCTTGAGCTTTTTTGTAACTGTCGCGTCGTAGGGCGAGCGGTATCCTTCGAGTATCTTCGAAGCCGCAGTCGTCGTGCCTTCAGTCGTGCAGATACAATCCTTGACCGCCATCGGCACGCCAGCGAGCGGCGAGAGATTTTCGCCCGCATCGATCTTCTTCTGCACAGCCGCCGCAGCCGCCAACGCTTCCTCTTCATTTATGCTCACAAAAGCGTTGATCTTCGTCGGATCCCCCGTAGGCTTCTCAAAATCAGCCTTCGCCGCGGCGAGAAAAACCTTCGTCGCCTCGGGGCTGCTTATCTTCTTCTCACGAATGAGCTTGCCCAGCTCAAAACCCGTTAAACCTCTAATATCCACTACACTCATCCTTCTACTCTACAGCCACTTCTGCACTGACCCGACCTTGCCGGTCCTTGCCGCAGTAGCGCCAACTTCTATCTATTCATCAACTGTGCGAGGCACCTTAAAGTAATCGCCTCTCTTCTCCGGTGCGTTTTCAAGTAACTTCTCGTGATTGTCCGAATTCAAAACCTCGTCCGCTCGGAACGTATTGACCTTTTCAAACGGGTGAGTCATTTCGGGAAGCCCCTCCGTATCCACCTCGTTTAATTTTTCCATATATGTCAAAATATCCCGCAGGTCTTCCGCGCGAGCAGCCTTCTCTTCATCAGAAAGTTCCAGTCTGGACAAATCCGCCAAATAATCAATCAACTTGTCATCAATCTTCATCTAAACACTCCGCAACTCCACCAAAATTACACAAACGAAACGTCCCCTTGTGTAATATCAACTCCCGAGACCAAACTTTCCTTTGACCCTCTTCACTGTAACTTCCGCAATCTCATTCGCCTGCTCCGCTCCGGCCGCAAGTATCGCCTCAAGCTCCGAGCTATGGCGAACCTCTTCAAACTTCTTCTTTATCGGCGCAAGGGCGTCAATAGTCACAGAGACCAAGTCCTTTTTCAGCGTTCCGTAGCCACAGCCCTCGTACTGCTTCTCCAAATCGGCGACCGACTTTCCGGAGAAAGCACTGTAGATATTCAACAAATTACTGACGCCCGGCTTGTTCTCGATGTCGTATCGGATCTCGCCGTCCGAGTCCGTAGTGGCCCTCATTATCGCCTTCTTGATCTTGCTGTCCTCGTCCAAAAGCGAAATCCTCGAAAGCTCATTTTCCGCACTCTTACTCATCTTCGAAGACGGCTCATCGAGCGACATGATACGAGCGCCTTCCTTCAAATAGCGCCCGTCCGGCACCACAAAAGTATCATCGCCGAAGCGGTTGTTGACCCGAATAGCCAAGTCGCGCGTGAGTTCAATGTGCTGTTTCTGATCCTTGCCTACCGGCACGACATCCGCGTCATAGAGCAAAATGTCCGCCGCCATCAGTATCGGATATACGAAAAGACCCGTAGGTGCGGACTCATTGCCGCGGCTCTTGTCCTTAAACTGCGTCATGCGGGAGAGCTCGCCCGTGTAGGAGCTGCAAGTCAGCATCCATGAAAGCTCCGCGTGCCCGGGCACGTCCGACTGCACAAATATCGTCGCCTTCTTCGGGTCGATTCCTATGGCGAGATAGAGAGCCGCCACATCCAAAATGTTTTCCCGAAGCACCAAGGGGTCCTTGGGCACCGTGATAGCGTGCATGTCCACAATACAGTAAATGCACTTGCCATCCTCCTGTAGCTGAACGAATTGCTTAAGTGCACCAAGATAATTTCCTATATGAATGTTACCTGTCGGCTGTACTCCGGAGAATACTCTCAGTTCCTTTTTTTCTGTCATTTATAATATTCCGTTTCAAACTTTCTTTTCATCGCCTTCTCGAGCCTCGACACGGTCATTTGGCTTAGGCCCAGTGCGTCGGCCACCTCCCGCTGCGTCATTTCCTCAAGCAGTCTCTTTTTGATAACTTCTCTTTCTTTGGGATTCAGGTCTTCGAGAACTTTTTCCAAAATGCTCATGGCTTCCAGTTCCTGATAACCCTCTTCATCTATGCCCAAATATTTTTCTAATTGCGACTCTATCTCCGGATTTTCTTCGGGCTCTATATCGAGCGAAGTTACTTGATATGACTGTCCGCTTTCGAGAGCCTCGAGTATATCTTCATCGGAAACGCCCAACCTCTTGGCGAGTTCCGGCACCATCGGCGGCCTCCCAAGCTCGGAATAAAGCTCCTCCCTCGCGGCAGGAATCTGCATCGACAAATCCTTGAGCCGTCTCGGAACCTTCAGCGCCCACGCGGTATCTCTGAAATACTTCTTCAGCTCGCCGACTATAGTCGGTGTGGCAAAACTTCCGAATTGAAGGCCTCTCTCGGGTTCATATCTATCGACCGCCTGCATGAGTGCATAGGCCGCAACCTGATACAAGTCGTCATAGTCAATGCCTCGCCCCATATATCTTTTCGCAAACATATCGGCGAGAAACAGATACTTTTCGACAAGCGAATTTCTTATCTCAAGAGCCTCCGCCTGCCGACTTTCGTCAGCCCTCGCCCTTTGAAATTCCTCAAATAACGGCTCGTCAACCAATTCATTTAATGACCCTTGCACCATCATTTGCCTCGATCATCCCAAGGCCACTGCCGAGCGAGTGGTTTTTGTCATCTTTATGTGAGTGCCCACCCCTACTTCCGACGTGATACTCACCTCGTCCATCAAAGCCTTTATGATGAAAATTCCGAGGCCGCCCTCGTTTATCTCATCGAGATCCGGCTCCTCATATTGTCCGACATCATAGCCCCTGCCATCGTCCTCAACGGAGATGGTAATCTTCCCGTCCTCGACCTCGCAAGTAACGCCATAGTTGTATTCCTCGCCTTCGTGTGCGTGTCGAATAATGTTCGTGCAAGCCTCCGAGACCGCAACCTTTATGTCTTCAATGGCCTCGATATCGAACCCGACGCTCGATGCAAGCGACGAAAGCGTGAGCCTTACGGTCCCAACATATTCCGGCTTTCCCGGAACGATCAATTTCAGTAAATCAGACATTTTCTCTTCCGTCCTTTCATATTAACAAAGAACCTTGTCGAGTCCGGAAATGTTCAGTAACTTGCGGACATTCTCCCTCGGGTTGATGAGTTTCACCGTCAGGCCTTCCTTTTTGACGGTGCCGAATGTCCCGATGATGACACCGAGCCCTGTGCTGTCGATATAATTCAAAGAGGACAAGTCTATCAAAAGGTCGCTTCTCCGAAGTTCGAGAGCACCATCCAACTTGCTTTTGAATTCCTGCGCGTTCGAAATATCAACTTCCCCTGAGACTTTGATTTCCCAACTGTCCTTCTCTTCGCTGAAATTTGCATTAACACTAAGCGCCATTTCGCCCTCCTTGCCCTTACTACGGCTGTCATTGCGGGCACCGACCCGCAATCCCCTTGCCCTTTTACTCTGTCTCTATCTTCAACTGATCCGGACTCTCGCCCTTCTCATCCTTACCTGATTTACTTGACCCTTCATCATCAGATGAAGTCTCGCCATCCTCTTCATCCTCACGAGCCGCCTTCGCCATAGCGATGATCTGCGCGTCGTCTCCGACCTTCATTATCTTCACGCCCTGCGTAGCCCTACCGAGCTTCGAAATATCCTTCGCCTCAATCCTGATGATGATACCGTCCGAATTGATCAGCATGATCTCGTCATCGTCATTCACGACGCAGGCACCGATCAGCTCGCCCGTCTTCTTGAACTTCGCCTTATTGTAGGTCAGAACGCCCTTGCCGCCGCGACCCTGTATCTTGTAATCTCCGACGGGAGTCTTCTTCCCATAGCCATTCTGTGAAACGACGAGCAGCTCCTCGTTGAGTTCGCCAAGCTCCATCGACACGACCTCGTCGCCGTCCTCAAGGCTGATACCGCGCACACCGCCGGCCGTCCGACCCATGCTCCGGACATCTTCCTCCCTGAAGAAGATGCTCTTTCCGAGCTTCGTTACCAAGATGACCACGTTCGTCCCACTGCTCTGCTTGATGCCGATCAGCTCGTCGCCGTCCTTCAAATTGATAGCGATAAGCCCATTCTTCCTGTTCGTATCAAACTGCGAAAGCGGCGTCTTCTTGATCGTCCCCTTCTTCGTCACCGCGATTAGATACCTGTCGTCTGGGAATTCTCTGATGGGCATCAGCGCCGTGATCCGCTCCCTCTGCATGAGGTTCAGGAAATTGACAGCAGGCGTGCCCTTCGCCGTCCTCTGGGCTTCCGGTATTTCGTATGCTTTTATTTTATGTACCTTTCCTGTATTTGTAAAGAACATTAGGAAATCATGTGTGGAAGTAATGATGAGGTCTCTGACGAAATCGTTGTCCCTCGTGGTTACGCCCATGACGCCTCTACCTCCGCGCTTCTGCGTTTTGTACATGTCGGCGGGAATCCTCTTGATATAGCCGAGGTGCGTCAGCGTGATAGCGACGTTCTCCTCCGTGATGAGATCCTCCTCGTCAATCTCGGCCGCAGCTGCGATGATCTTCGTCTTTCTCTCGTCGCCGTATTTGTCCCTTATCTCGAGCAGCTCTGTCTTGACGACGCCGAGGAGCTTCGCTTCATCAGCCAATAGCTCCTTGTAATATGCGATCATCTTCAGGAGCTCCGCGTATTCTTTTTCCAGTTTTTCCTTTTCAAGACCCTGCAACCTCGCGAGCCTCATGTCGAGAATTGCCTGTGCCTGAATCTCCGAGAGCTTGAACCGCTCCATGAGGTTTTCTTTTGCGTTGTCGTAGCTCGACCGTATGGTCTTGATGACCTCGTCGATATTGTCTAGGGCGATGATGAGGCCTTCCAAGATGTGCGCTCTCGCCTCGGCTTTTTTCAAATCGAATTGTGTTCTTCTGGTAACTATGACCTTCTGATGTTTCAGGTATTCGTCCAAAATCTCGTAGAGCGAAAGTCTCTTCGGCTCGCCGTTCACGAGGGCGATGAGGTTCAGGCTGTAGGACGTCTGCAGCTGTGTGAGCTTGTAGAGTTTGTTGAGCGTAACCTGCGGATTTGCGTCCTTCTTGAGCTCTATTACTACGCGCGTGCCTTCCCTGTTCGACTCGTCCCTGATGCCCGAAATGCCTTCCAAGACCTTGTCTCTGACCAGCTCCACCATTCTCTGCTGAAGCACGGCCTTGTTGACCTGATAGGGAATCTGAGTAATTATAATCTGTTGCCGACCGTTTTTTGTCTCCTCGATCTCCGCGACGCCTCTGACGAGAACGCTGCCGTGGCCTGTTCTATAGCCTTCGCCTGCACTCTTCTTGCCGAGAATGATAGCGCCTGTCGGGAAATCAGGCCCTTTGACTATCTTGATGAGGTCTTCTATTGTTGCCGCGGGCTCGTCGATGAGCTTGATTGTGGCGTCGATAACTTCCGTAAGATTGTGCGGGGGGATAGATGTCGCCATGCCTACGGCGATACCGTTTGAGCCGTTGACGAGCAGATTCGGGAACCTCGCAGGCAAAACCTCCGGCTCCTTTTCGTCGCCGTCGAAGTTCGGTACAAAATCAACCGTATCCTTTTCGATGTCTCTGAGCATCTGGAGGGCAAGCGGTGTCATTCTCGCTTCCGTATACCTCATAGCCGCGGCGCCATCACCGTCGACCGAACCGAAGTTACCGTGTCCATCGACCAGCGGATAGCCAATCGAAAAATCCTGTGCCATTCTTACCATCGCGTCGTAGACCGACGAGTCGCCGTGCGGGTGATATTTGCCCATGACGTCGCCGACGATACGTGCCGACTTCTTGAAGGCCTTGTCGGGGGTAAGTCCGAGCTCGCTCATGCCGTATAGAATTCTTCTGTGAACGGGCTTGAGTCCGTCTCTGACGTCCGGCAGGGCACGACCGACTATGACGCTCATCGCATAGTCGATATATGCGTTTTTCATCTCGTCATGAATCTCGTGCTGTTCCAGCTTCAAGTCATCTAAGTCTATTTGATTTGCCATTAATACCTTCTCCTATATCCCTGTCATTCTGTCATTGCGGGCCTGACCCGCAATCCAGCCCTTATTATATATCCAAATTCTTAACATACTTAGCGTTGTCCTCGATGAATTTCCTGCGTGGCGGCACCTTGTCCCCCATCAGCATGGTGAAAATCTCGTCCGCCGCCGCCACATCGTCAATAGTGACCTGCGCGAGCGTCCGCCTCGAAATATCCATCGTAGTCTCCCAAAGCTGCTCGGCGTCCATTTCACCGAGACCCTTGTACCTCTGTATGTCGAGCTTCGTCTGCGACTCCGCCATCATCTTGCTAACCAGCTTCTCCTGCTCCTTCTCCGAGTAAGTGTAGACCAGCTCCTTGTTTCGCTTGACCCTGTAGAGCGGTGGCTGAGCGATATACACATAGCCACCCTGAATGAGTGGCAGCATGTGCCTAAAGAAGAACGTCAAAAGCAGCGTCCTGATATGGGCACCGTCAACGTCAGCATCCGTCATGATGACTATCTTGTGGTAACGAAGTTTCGTCTCATCGAAATCATCGTCAACCCCGCAACCGAAGGCAGTGATCATATTCTTGATTTCTTCCGAACTGAAAATCCGATCCCGCTTCGCCTTCTCAACGTTGAGAATCTTTCCTCTGAGCGGCAAAATGGCCTGCGTATTTCTGTTGCGCCCCATCTTTGCGCTGCCGCCGGCCGAGTCTCCCTCAACCAGAAATATCTCCGAAATCGTAGCGTCCTTCGACGAACAATCGGCGAGTTTGCCTGGAAGGTTCGCCCCCTCAAGAAGCCCCTTCCTCGTCGTATCCTTGACCTTTCTCGCGGCAATCCTGACCTTCGCTGCGGAAATGACCTTGTTCATAATGATCTTCGCCTGCGTCGGATTTTCCTCGAGGAAAGCACTGAGATTCTCGTTCGTGCTACTAGTAACGAAGCCCTGCATATCGCTGTTTCCGAGCTTTGCCTTCGTCTGACCCTCAAACTGAGGATTTGCGAGCTTGACCGAAATGATGGCCGTCAGCCCCTCCCGAACATCTTCTCCGGTAAGCGGCTCGTCCTTCTCCTTCAGGAAATTGTTCTTCTTCGCGTAATCATTGAAGACCCTCGTGAGCGCCGACTTGAAACCTGACAGATGCGCGCCGCCCTCGATCGTATTGATGTTGTTTGCATAGCTGAATATGGTTTCGTTGTAACGAACGGTATACTGCATGGCTATCTCCACCTCTGCAGACCCGCTCGTCGTGTTGCTTTCGGCATCCCGAGACGCCTCAAAATATATGATGTCGCTATGTATGGGCTCCTTGTTTTCGTTCTGGTGCTTGACGAATTCCTTGATACCGCCCTCGTAATAGAACTCTTCCTTTTTCTTCTTGCCTTCGCGTTCGTCCTTCAGCGTGATTCTGACACCCTTGTTCAGAAAGGCCATCTCGCGAAGTCTGTGTTCGAGCGTTCCGTAGTCATATTCGAGCTCGTCGAAAATCTCAGGATCCGGCTTGAACCATGTCCTCGAGCCGGTCTTCTTCGCCTCACCGACAATTTCGAGCTTGGTCATCGTCTTGCCGCGGCTGTACTTCTGCTGATAAATATTGCCGTTTCTCTTGATTTCGACGATCATTTCCTCGGACAAAGCATTGACGACCGACGCCCCGACTCCGTGTAGCCCTCCGGACACCTTATATCCACCGCCACCAAACTTACCTCCGGCGTGGAGCACCGTGTGTATTACTTCAACCGCGGGAATCCCCAGCTTCGGATGCTTGTCCACAGGCATGCCGCGCCCATCATCTTCAACCGTTATCGAATTGTCGCTTCCTATCGTAACGCTGATATTCTTACAAAAACCTGCCAGCGCCTCGTCCACGCTGTTGTCTACGACCTCGTATACAAGATGATGGAGCCCTCTCGGCCCCGTGCTTCCTATATACATGCCCGGTCTGGTTCTAACCGGCTCAAGCCCCTCCAGAACAGTGATTTGCTCCGCGTCGTATTTCTGCCTTTCTACGTCTGCCGCCATGTATTGTGCTCTCCTTTATTGTCAATACTTCATGCAATTACCGCGATAGCCACAAGTAATCCGCATAGTTTTTCACATACTTATTCGATAATAATTATACCATCAAACCTGTGATTTTTCAATCGCACGCGCCCAAGCGTGCCCAATCGTCAAGAAACAGTAAATTCCCAAAGTAAGTTCCACAGTGGACGAGGGTGTGGAATTTAGTATGAGACGGAATGGTGTAGAATTTTATCTGGGAAATTTTCTTGGATTGGAGGATATGATGACAAA
>JAISKC010000090.1 GCA_031261345.1 Eubacteriales Family XIII. Incertae Sedis bacterium
CGATATGTCATTCTAAGAAATGATAGGAAACCGGAAGCGGTATTTACTAGATGCCGCTCCGGTTTTTCCGTGCTCATGTCTCTAATGTTTTTGTCTCATTTTCAAAAGTGCTTTACAGAACTTTATTAGGGGACAGGTCCGCTGTCCTGTTTTTTGGCAATTATATGGATAAAAATGGAAATCACTACGTCATAGAGAGCATATCGAGCGTGAGCGTATCGAAGCAATCCAGTGAAATGTAGCAATGATTTGGCAATGGATTGCTTCGCTACGCTCGCAATGACTATTGACATTCTGTTATAGTTGTAGTATAACAGATATAACAATTGGAAATTCGTGAATTTGTGTGTTATGGAGGGCTTTACAATGTTACTTACTATACGGCCCGATGATGGGGTTGCTATCTACCTGCAGCTGAGGGATCAAATTGTGGACGGTATCGCAAAGGGAACCCTCCGTCCTGGCGATCCGCTGCCGTCCGTACGGCAACTTGCGGCCGACCTCGGTATCAACCTGCACACGGTCAACAAGGCTTACGCCCTACTCAGGGACGAAGGCCACGTCAAAATGCTCGGTCGCAAGGGCGCGAAGGTCGCCTCCCCACCCGAAGCCGACGCGGAATTCCTCAAGGAAATCGAAGCATCCCTCGAAAAACTCATCACCGAAGCGACCGCGCGAGGCGTATCGCCCAAAACCATTTTAGCCATCACCGAAAACTTAACCCAATTAACCAAAAAAGGAGGTACGCTATGACATTTACACTGCTAATATTTTCTCTCACGGATCTACTCTTGATTCTGTCATTTGCATTCACGCCCTACGTTACCAGAAAGACGGAATTGTTCGGCGTCAGCTTGCCCGCAAGCGAGTCGGACAGACCCGAACTGCGCAAAATGCGTGCGTCGTATCGAAACACCGCCCTGCTCATCGGCGCCATCATGCTCGCGTCCCAAGTAATGTTGATGATGTTGTTCAATTCGGAAAGCAAACAGGTCATCTCCTACCTCGTTCTCATATTTGGATTCATTATAGTATATTTCGCGCTCTACCTCGTCTTCCACGGCAAGATGAAGGCGTTCAAGAAGGCACAGAACTGGAACAAAGCGGGCTCGGGCGGAGATGAACCCGTCCTTATCGTGGACACGGAACCGGCGGCAAAGGAAAGTTTCTCGCCCATCTGGCTACTGCTCTATCCCGTCATTGCCGCCGCAACAGGCGTCGCGCTGAAACTTTTATGGCCATCACTGCCGGACAAGCTCCCAATGCACATGGACCTCGCCGGCAAGGTTGACCGCTGGGCCGATAAGGATTTCGGCACGGTCATAGAACTGCTCTGGCCGCAATGGTTGATACTGCTCGTCTTCGCGGGCGTGTTCTATGCAATTCGCGTTTCAAAGAGGCAAATCGACGCGGCGAATCCGGAAACCTCTCGGGAGCAGGGCCGCAAATTCCGCCGAGTGATGAGCGGGGCAATGCTCTTCGGCGGTGCCTTCATGGGAGTGTTCATCGGTGCAATCAGCATTTTCACGATCAAGGCGGGAAGCTCAAAAGCCACGTTCGTACTGCCGCTCGCCCTGATGGCAATCATCGTCGTTCTCGTGATCATACTCTACATACGCATCGGCCAAGGCGGAAGCCGCCTGAAGAACAAGGGTGCCAAGTCCAAATCGCTGGCCGGAGCCAATCCCGATGATGACAAGTACTGGAAGCTCGGGCAATTCTACTTCAACAAAAGCGACCCCGCCGTCTGGATTGAGCAACGTTTCGGCATAGGCTGGACGCTTAACTACGCTCGCCCGCTATCATGGTTCTTCGTTGCCATCATCATCGCAATAATAGTAGCCCCCCTGATCATCTTCACGTAAAATTGCGTTTCACCATTACATCTTTTAAAAGTTGCTTAAAAGTTTTTTAATGGTATACTTAAGTGAGCACTGATTAGAGTGGCTTAATTGATAGGAGGTGGCAAAATGCAAAGATTGAACATACCGACGGCGAGTATCTCAGATGTTAAAACATCGCCAAGCAGAATATTTAAGATGGCAGAAAGTACGGACAACGGTGTCTACATCTTCAATAGAGGAAATGTAGCAGGCGTTATGCTGACACAGGAACAATACGAAAAATTGACGGACTGTATCGAAGTCCTCACCGACAGACTGGTAGAGGCTGAGGCCCTTCGGAGAATAATGCTCACAGATGTCGCAACATTTTCCGATAAGGAAGTCCGCGGCAAAACTGCGGAAAACGACCCTCTCCCCATTGAACTGGACGATGGGTGGGATTGATGGAAGACAATCTTTTCAAAATTGAGTGGACAGAATTATCAAAACGCGATTATGACAATCTTGACGGCTCCGAGAAAATATTTGTCAACAAGGGGCTGAAGAAGATTCAAGCCTTTGGTATGCAAGCCGGAACCGAACTCCACGGCGATTTGGCGTCCTGCCGCAAACTTAAAAACAGAAAACTCGGTCTTCGCATCATATTCAGGGAATCAGCAAACGCCATAGAAGTCATCCAAATAGTAGCCATAGGCAAACGAGAAGCTGAGGGACGTAGCTGACCAAGACGTTTATTTGTAATATAATGATGTGAGGAAAGAGGTTGCAAAATACGAAAATATGAAAGCGTTAAAATGGACGGGAATTGCAGTTCTGTGTGTTGTCGCAATGATTATTATCGCGGCGTTGGTAATATTTCGAAATGAAATACACAGTTTAACGACACTGAAAACAATAGACGACTACGGAATGTTTCAGATGACTTATTACGGAGATTATGGCTTTGACGACTTTCTTGAAGTCGGGGCAAAGTCGGATGGTGACATTGAGGCATTCGTAACTAAACGATTACTTAAAGGTTTGCCTATAAAATTAGGAGTGACGGGAGCGGGCTGCACGGCGTTTGTCACCCAAAACGAAAAAGGCGAAACTATATATGGAAGAAATTTTGATTTCGCTTACTCACCTTCGCTTCAGCTCATTACAAAACCGCATAATGGGTATGCCTCCGTTTCCACAGTGAATTTGACGTTTGCAGGGTATTCCGAAGACAATCTCCCAAACGGTTTAAACTTTGACAGCTTTTTAACGCTCGCCGCCCCATTTCTGCCTTTCGACGGAATGAACGAAAAAGGCGTGGCTATATCGCTTCTTGCCGTGCCGAAAGCGGAGCCCCCGAATGATTCCAATAAAGTCACCTTGAATACCACGACGGCGATTCGGCTTGTTTTGGATAAAGCCGCAGATGCAAATGAGGCAGTCGCTCTTTTAAGGCAGTACACTATTTATTTTTCAGGCGGTATAGACGTCCACTTTCTTATTGCTGACGCAAGTGGAAATTCTGTACTCGCGGAATACTATAACGGAGAATTGCAAACTGTAACAACCGATAAAAATTACCAAGTCGCCTCGAATTTTATAGCCTATAACGGCGTCAATATAGGTGAAGGTTTTTCGGAATTCGAGCGATATAACGCTGTAAAAACGGCTATTGAAAACAAAGGATTTTTGACGGACGAACATGCGGTTGACCTACTTGCGGAAGTCGGAGTTTATGACGGAGTTGATGATAAACTTCAATGGTCGGTAATATACAATTTGACGACAGGGGACGGGAAAATATACGCTCACAGAAATGTCGATAATATATCAAGTTTTCATATAGACAGGGTCGAATAATGGTCTAGCAGCCTATGCGAACCTGTCCGCGAAGAAAATCATAATTTGGCTGGCGCCTGCAACAGTATTCCCATATTCAGGTTAATCACTAAATAAATCAGCAACATTCATTGTTTGAATTTCGGTTTTTGGTGTTCTACGAGGTGTCATGTCGATTTTTATGTTTGAATCTCTACCCAATTTGCCAGGCTTATATTTCCCACTCTCCCAAATACCTATTACCGTTATCTTTCTGTTAGTTTTCTGAGTGTGAGTAACCTTGCCCGTATATGGATAACCTTCATAATAGCAATATTGTTTGTTGTATGCTTAAAAGTTATTGATATATAATAACTTAACAGTTATTCCAGGCTGTCAAAGAAGTCCCTGCATCAGGAGCGGTGCAGGGACTTCTTTCTCACTAAACCAGTAGTGGCTTCTTCGATATTTTCAGTTCGAGATATTGGAATTATGAACTATCTGGGAA
>JAISKC010000040.1 GCA_031261345.1 Eubacteriales Family XIII. Incertae Sedis bacterium
CAATTTCGGGATTATACTTTTTGATATAGCTTTTGAAACTGATGGCATTTTTATTTCCGCCCGATTTTACTTCAAGAGGAATAATTGTTTCACCGCGCTGAAGTATGAAATCAATTTCGCGGTCTTGCGCATAAGCATAAAAATTCGGAGAGTAGTCTATGAGCGGTAATAGTTGTTCCAAAACGTAGTTCTCAGTCAGCTGTCCCTTGAACTGAAATGCTTCGGAGAGAAGAATTGATTTGTTGGTAAGCCTTGCTATGTGCTTAATCAACCCCACGTCTAACAAAAACAGTTTGAAATAATTGAGCATTTCATAGGCCTTGAGAGGGTATTCGTTTTTAGAAACGTTCAGAATACGATAGGCTATACCGCTAGAAATAAGCCACTCTATCGCATCTTCAAAATCCTTTGCTCTTGAGCTTTTTGCAATTGCAGCGTACATAAACTTCTCGTTATTCTCTTTTGCAAGTTGCGGAACAATACTGCGGAATACTTGCAGTATCCGGCCACTGTTCACCTTGCCGCTGTGCTTGGTAAAGTCGTTTTCGTAAAACGCGATAATTTCTTCTTGAATGGCGGTGATTTCTTCGGGATCTGCATTATATACCCAACTTTGAACGCACTCCGGCATTCCGCCAATGATTAAATATTTCTTGTAATGTTCGGTCATACGCTTATGAAATGCGGAGACATAGTCTTTGCCAGACTTTATTTCACTGTAATACTTATACATACCTGCGTCAGCGGCAGCTAAATACTCCTCAAAGGTCATCGGATAGACATTTAGCAAGTTCACTTTACCAACAGGATAAGACATCGGTTCGGCAAGATATGTTCCAAGCAAACTCCCCGCTGTGATAACGTGATACTCGTTCGCTTCTTCATTGAAATATTTAAGACTGCCAAGCGCATTCGAACATTCCTGTATTTCATCCAAAATAATAAGTGTCTTTTCGGGCAGAATTGTTTTGCCTCGTATTAAACCGAGCCGTTCCAATATGAGTTTTGGGTCTTTGGTATCGTCAAAAACTTTGGCAGCATCAGCATCTTTATCAAAGCTGATGTAAATCGAATCATCATACGCTTTTCGCGCAAATTCATTCATCAACCACGTTTTACCCACCTGCCTTGCGCCTTTTAATACAAGTGGTTTTCGGCGTGAGCTCTCTTTCCAAGTAAATAATTCTTCCATAACTTTTCTGTACATACGCTACACCTCCACAACGCAATCTCATAGTCGCGTGAACAGCATACTACACTTTTTATGAAAAAATCAAGAACTACCAACTGCGTTATTAAGACGTTAATTATAAGATATTACATTTGCATTTCACATAATATGCGATGTATAATTCTCATAATATGAGAACTCACAAGTTCTCTAATCAGGAACACGATAGTTCGCAGTGAATATTCAAGAATTGCCATTAGCCCTCTTTATCTATCATTGCCATTACTTCATCGGGAATATACAATCCCTCTCTTTTTCGTAGGTACATAGGTGTCCACAAAGGACAGTCTATTCTTGTTGAAGAAAAGGAGAGAGCCTGCCACGAATATATTCCCCCCAAATCATCAATACATCGAAATACTTCAAAATTTAGATGTAGATCCAACTCTTCATTATCGGATAATATCAATTTTGTTGGAGTAAATGCACTAATTACTTGATTGTTTAACAATACTCGTCCAAGTATCATGCCCGAGGGAGCACCATCGTCTCGAAGAGCAATAGCTGTCCATGCACCGGTTTCTTCATGAAGGACACCAAGAGTTTTATCCATGTGAAAAACTTCCATTTCGATAAAATCATCAAGTACTGTACCCTTATAGGGAATTTCTGTAATTGGCACGTACATGGTGTGATGCCCGTGGCGCTCTAACACATCGCCCATAATAGGAAAATGGTCGTATTCATAAGGAAAATCCGCATGAAGAGTCGTCCGCATAAGCCTTGGTTTTCTGGTAGCGGCGGCTACAGTAATTTCTTTTAGATATTGAGACCTCTCATATTTGGGAGCTTTGCCGGTGCGGATTTCTCTTTTCCATCTACGCTTCAATTTCACATTGCAATCAGATGAACAGACATGCCTATCCCTAAGCTTCCAATGTATGCTTCCATCGATAGGCGTACCACATACTACGCAAGGTTCGCCCCCTGTCGCACGATATGGCTGTTTCAACTGCTCATTGGACCATGCCCAATATTCATGTTCATCCATATCACACGACCTCTGCTTGATTCTTGCAATCACTCTTTCTCATAAAAAAACGTCAACGTAACCTCGCTTTGCGTTGCTCAAGTTTTTCAATTAACGCATCAAGATCTTGTCTAGTGTGATAAATGGAAATTCCTAATATTACCACCCGAACCGTTCACGAATGCCTGAAAAAACGGTATCAGAATCTATAAGCCTATCAGACTCCCTGTCAATCTTAGCTTGTTCGAGTCTTGATTTCATATAAGCTATGAATCTTGTATCTCTTTCGTAGTCGAGAATGTCATCTGCATAATCTTCTGTTTTTAGCACATCATCCTGTTCCATAAAGATTACCTCCTTTTTCCTCTAATTCTATTCTACCTCACGCAACTAGAATTACAAAGGTTTAATTAAGATGAACAAAAAGAGGAGACAGGCTGCCTGCCTTTGCCCCGAATGGGGTATGGCGGAGGAGGTGGGATTCGAACCCACGTGCCCGTTAAGACAAACTGATTTCGAGTCAGCCCCGTTATGACCACTTCGATACTCCTCCATATTCAGTTCGGTTTTGCGATTTTCTGCGTCCGCTTGTCGTTGACGCAAACTTCACCGCAGGTGTTATTCTATCAAAACATCGGGTCAAGCACAACAAGAATCACGTTTTTATGGTACAATTATCTAAGGGATCGTCATTTTATTTACAGAAGGATTATATACAATGAACAACAACACCGAACTTATACTGGCACAGCTAATGTTACCAAATCAGGCAAATCTATCCGGAGATATACACGGCGGCGAGATCATGAAACTCATGGACAACACGGCGGGAGCCTGCGCCATACGTTACGCGAAGAAACGGGTCGTTACAGCCAGAGTCGATCAACTCGAGTTTCTGAAGCCGATAAGGGTGGCAAATTATGTAACCTGCCGCGCCAAGGTCGCATACGTGGGCCGGACGTCCATCGAAGTTTTTCTGACTGTTGATGTCGAGGATTTGAAGACGTCCGATGGCAGCTTTCGGGCTCTCGAGGCCTTCTTCACGTTGGTCGCCGTGGACAGCGACGGAATTCCTTCGCCGGTGCCCCCCTACACACCCACAACCGAGGAGGAAGTCGATTTGTACAATCAGGTGGCTTCAAGAAGAAGACTTCAGGAGCAACATCACGCCGAGATGAAACGGCAGTCCGCGGCTGTTTGCCCGCAATGACGGCCGTTCGATGTCATTGACAAAATCGACCTCACTAATATAATATATAAGCATTGATATAAAGAGTTAGGAGAAATAAATTATGAAGCATATTAAGACACTCAACAGGCCGGTTCTGAAAGACGTAGACGGCAAGGGTTGCGGCGAATGTCAGACTTCCTGCCAGTCGGCCTGCAAGACCTCCTGCACCGTCGCCAATCAGGAATGCGAGAGCAAGACGCCCTTCAAACCCATCGATTCCGCCGATGCTTCACGCATATAAATTCAAAGACGAAAACATTATTTTAGATGTCAATAGCGGCTGCGTTCACCTTGTGGACAATGTCGTTTTTGATGTGCTCACGAAGTATGGCGAGGACTACAAAGCCTCTGTGAACTCAGGAATTCCTCGGGAAGTGATAGAGGAAATCGACGAGCTCGTGTCGGAAAACATGCTGTTCACCGAGGACGATCAAGTAACTAAAACCATGCTCACAGGACGCGATGCGGTAATAAAGGCCCTTTGTCTTCACGTCGCCCACGACTGCAACCTCAGGTGCAGGTATTGCTTCGGTGATACCGGCTTTTATTTTGGAGAACGCAGCCTTATGAGCCTCGAAACGGGCAAGAAAGCCATTGATTTTTTGATAGAAAAGAGCGGCGCGAGACGAAACCTCGAAGTCGATTTTTTCGGCGGTGAGCCTCTGATGAATTTCGATGTTGTCAAAGCAATCGTAGAATATGGCGACATGGCCGCAAAGAAAAGGGGCAAGCTCATCAGATGGACAATGACGACAAACGCCCTTCTGCTCGACGATGAAAAGGCCTCTTATCTGAACGAAACCATGGACAATATCGTCCTGTCCATAGACGGCCGCAAAGAGGTTCATGACAATATGAGACCGAGCTCAAACGGCAAGGGCTCGTATGAAACGGTTTTGAAAAATATCAAACATATGAGAGATGTGCGCAAAGGCAAGTATTATCTTCGCGGCACTTTCACGAAGCACAATCTCGATTTCTCAAAAGATGTCTGCCATTTGGCGGATATGGGCTTCCCGAACATTTCGATGGAGCCCGTCGTTACCTCTGACGATGTTGATTACCGAATCACAAAGGACGATCTACCCGCGGTCCTTGGAGAATACGAAAAGCTTGCGGATATCTGCCTTGATTATGCCAAACAGGGCAAGCAATTTGCCTTTTTCCATTTCAACATCGACCCGTCGCAGGGCCCCTGCGTTGTCAAGCGGGTTTCGGGCTGCGGTGCCGGCACGGAGTACGTCGCTATTTCCCCTGAGGGAGACATCTACCCCTGCCACCAATTCGTGGGCACGGAAGACTTCAAGCTCGGAAATCTCAGCGATGTGGATTGCTTCGCTACGCTCGCAATGACAGAAATCAGCAATGACTGCCATTCCGGACCTGTTGATGCCTGTCATTCCGGACCTGATCCGGAATCCATCTTTCAAAACAAGCTTTATGACTACTTCAACGAGGCGCACATCTACAGCAAGCCTGCTTGCATGGACTGTTGGGCCAAATTCTACTGCTCGGGCGGCTGCCACGCCAATGCCTATTTCTCAAACAATGACATTCTGCAACCCGACGAAATCGCCTGCGCGCTCGAAAGGAAACGAGTCGAATTAGCCCTTGGGATTTGGGCTGTATCTGAAATCGGCTAAATTCCCGTCTCTGAGCATCGTCCAAATCTTTGCCGCTTTGACATCGAAGGCGTTGGTGACGGGCGATTGTGAAAGTATGTCCTTCTGTCTGCTAACGCTAGTAATGAACGGAAGATTCTGCCCGATTTCAGCCTGAACCTTTTTCGATCGCCTGATAATAGCCGGTCCCTTTTCGCTCATACCCAAAACCCTTGCGTATAGGGGTTCAGAGGTGGCTTTGGCTACATCATCTTTCGTGAGACCTGTCAATGCATGCAGTATCAATCTTTGAATTCTGGTCCTCGTATATCTTTTTGACTTTGTCAGCGAAACGAGTTCTTCCATGTTTTTTGCCTTCATAGAAGCGGATAATAAGCGATTTTCGAGGCCTTCACCGGCCGCATAGAGGTTTTGGGCTTCACCGGCTTTCATTCCCAGTATGGCAAAAATCAGAGGCTCAAACATGTTGTCTGAAAAGACAAGTTGGCTTGGGCAGACCACCCCGGCCTTCGGCCACCCAAAAACGGAGCTGGAATTCCCGTTCGGCAGGTATTTTGCTGCTTCCTTGAATTTCCCTTCTCGCAGAAGTTCTCGGATCGCCGTTGCTCCCGCGTACTCCTCTCCCTGCTCATGCAGCCCCGCGCCTTTTCTCGGAACGGGGGCCACATCGGTGATATTCAGCTCCCACTTCGCGTGAAGCCTCGTCATCGCCGTCAGGTAATCAACGCCGAGCCCATCATTCGGGTTTTTCAAAAGTGAAGCCGCCGTCTTCCCAAGGACATCAGCCACAGCCTTTTCCCTAGAGAGCGGATACGAGAGCCCCAAGGACTGATACTCCCGAAGTCTTTCACCAAAACTCCCCGGCTCAAACGCAAGATAGCGGGAGACCATCGAAAGAAGTCCCTTCATGTGCTCGATCTGCTCAGGGCCACAACCTTCTCTAAGGCTCTCCATGCCGAAAGAAATTGTATCTACGATCCCGAGACCGTTAAGAAGCCGAACCGCGCCCGAGGAGAATAGCTCCGCGCCCCCCACCGCATAGACAAACGGCAGTTCAATCACGAGATCAACCCCATGACTCACCGCCGTCCTTGCTCTTACATACTTGTCCAATATCGCAGGCTCGCCCCTCTGGACGAAATCTCCGCTCATCACGCAGACCACCGCGTCCGCTCCAGTCAGCCGCTTTGCCTCAGCTATGTGATGAAGATGCCCCTTATGAAACGGGTTATATTCGGCGACTACGCCAACTATTTTGGTCATTTCCTATGGCGCACACTACGCCTACTGCTCGTCAAGCTGCGTCTTGTAAGCGAGTTCCTTTATCTCCGCCCTATTCTCCGAGAGCCTGTCCGAAATCCCGTCAAACGTATTCTGGAGATTGTTGAACATATCGCCGAAATACTGTCCGTTCAGGTAGTCCATCTTCTCCTCGAAATCGGCCAAAACCTTGTCCATGTAGTCGTAAGTGCCCATCTTGAGCTCTTTCGCTTGGGCCTCCGCGGTTTCGGTAATGTCCTTTGCTCTCTGCTTTGCCCGAACGGTGATTTCGTTCTGGTCAACTAGGATTTCCGCCCTGTTTTCCGCGTCCTTGATGATCGTTTCGTATTCGGTCTTTGCGTCGTTCAAAATCCGCTCGCGCTCTTCCTTGATGAACTGCGCCTGCTGAATTTCGTCGGGTAGCGTGATCCTGATATCCGACGCTATCTCAAGCATTTCATCCTTGATGATCATTATTTTATTCGTAAGCGGCACCCCTGGAGCCGTTTCGCATATCTCTTCAATTTCTTCGAGTAAGTCAAGAACTTTCATATCAACCTCCACCAAATGGCATAAAATATTTCACAATTACTGAAATTATATCACACGTGACAATTTTGGGAAACAACGATTAAGCGGAAGTCTCGCCATCTCTGATTTTATTCATGTATTCCAAAACTTCGTCGGGCACGAGTCCCTTCGTCTCGCCGCCCAGACAGAAAACCTCTTTCACGATGCTCGAACTGATGAACGAATGCGACGGGTTTGTCATGAGAAAAATCGTCTCGACCCCCTCGTTGAAAAGCCTCGCGTTGAGCTGCGCGATGTTGATTTCGTATTCAAAATCCATCGACGCCCGAAGCCCTCTGACCACGGCGGCAATGCCGTTCGCGTTGATATAGTCCGCGAGCAGCCCATCGTATGCGATGATTTCAACGTTGTCAATATCCTTCGTCGCGAGCCGTATCATCTCGATTCGCTGCTCCGTGCTGTACATCGGTTTTTTCTCGCTGTTTTCGAGCACGCCCACTATCAGCGTTCCCGTGAGCCTCGCCGCCCTCGTTATCACATCCAAATGTCCCTTGGTAATGGGATCGAATGTCCCTGCATAAAGCATCTTTTCGCGGTTCATATTTGCTCCTTTTTAGTAATCACATCGATTTCCGTCTGACCATATTTTCGCGTTTTCAGTAATTCAAGACCATTCGGTAATTCATATCCACCGTTTCTCTTATCCCGTTCGATGATGATGATAGCCTCGCCTGAAAGCAGTCCCTTGCCTTCTTCGAAAAACACCGAAAGCACCTCACCATATTCACACATATTGTAAGGCGCGTCAATGAAAACAAGATCGATATTTCCCTCCTGTTTCGCAATAGCAGAGACCGCCCGCCGGTAATCGCTGTGGAGCACCTTTGATTTTGCTTCGGCCCCGACTATCCCTATGTTCTGATGGGTCAGCTCGATACTCTTTTTCGAAATATCGACAAAATAGCAAAAACTCGCACCGCGGCTCAGCGCCTCGATACCCAAATTTCCGCTACCCGAAAACAAATCGAGCACCACAGCACCGTCAACATCATAGGTGAGTATGCTGAATATAGCCTCTTTCACCCTGTCGATCGTAGGTCTGACGTCCCGACCCTCAGGCGAAATAAGCCTCCGCCCCCGAAAATCACCAGCAATTACTCTCATAAACCATCCCTCAATACCACCGTCATTGCGGCAATTCCTGTCATTGCGAGCGCAGCGCGGCAATCCAAACCGTCATTGCGACTGTCATTGCGGGCTCCGACCCGCAATCCATTCCCTTTATCCAATGAGCTCCAACATATCCAATTTCCTGCGCAACCCAGCGTGCTCCGGCATGGACAACTCCGAATCAGCCAAAAGCAAAGCCTTAGCCGCCTGCCCCGCTCTATCCATTATCTTAGCATGCAGGGAAAAATCGGCAAGCCTTAATTCAGGAAGTCCCGACTGCCTAGTGCCAAGCACATCGCCGGGCCCCCTGAGCAACAGATCCTTTTCCGCGATCTCAAAGCCATCATTCGATTTCTCTAAAATCTCGCCTCGATCCTTAGCTTCGCGCGATTTACCATAATTTACCAATACGCAATAAGAGGCACTGTCGCCGCGTCCCACCCTGCCCCTGAGCTGATGGAGTTGGGCGAGACCGAATCTCTCGGAATTCTCTACGATCATCATCGTGGCGTTGGAAACGCTGATACCGACCTCAATCACGGTAGTCGAAACAAGCATATCAATCTTTCCCTCTGAGAAATTTTGCATGACATTGTCCTTTTCAGAGGACTTCATCCTGCCGTGCATTATCCCGATATTGAAATCGGAGAACAGCTTCGTCATCTCGCCGTAGAGTTCCGTTACCGTATTTATCTGGGAACCATCAAAATAATCGCTATCCTCGTCGGCTTCGATTGCGGAAGCGACCAGATACACCTGTCTACCTGCCGCCATCTGCTTCCTCGCAAAATCGTAGGCCTGGTTTCGCCTACCCTTATCGATGAGTCTGGTCTGTATCGGCTTCCTGCCTGGCGGCAACTCGTCAATGATGGAGCTGTCCACATCGCCATAAAATATCATGGCCAAACTTCTGGGGATAGGAGTAGCGGTCATGATGAGCACGTCCGGCAATCCCCCATTTCCCTTGTCCCTGAGCCTAAGCCTATGCGTAACGCCAAACCTGTGCTGCTCGTCGGTGATCACAAGGCCGAGCTTTTCAAACACGACATTGTCCTCAATGAGTGCATGGGTGCCGATAAGCAAATCTATCGTTCCGCAAGACAGTTCGGAAAGTAGCCTTTTCTTCTCTGCCGCAGTCGTTCCCGAGGACAGAAATCCGATTTTCATACCCGTAGGGCCGAGAATTTTCAGAGCTTCGGCGAAATGTTGTGCGGCCAAAATCTCCGTAGGTGCCATCAATGCCGATTGCCAACCGCACACAAATGCTTTGCGAATAGCGGCGAATGCCACCGCAGTCTTTCCCGAGCCAACGTCGCCCTGCACGAGCCGATGCATGGGCATTTCTTTCTGCATATCCTCAAATATTTCCCCTATCACTTTCGTCTGCGCCGCCGTGAGTTCGAACGGAAGCAAACTCTCAAAATCGGATATTTCGGAGGCCAAACCTCTATCTTCCGGAGGCAAAAAAGCAATGCCGACTTGATTTTCGCTTCTGCCAGCTCTGGCCCATAGAAGTGCGAGCCTAAGCAGAAAGAACTCCTCAAAGATGATTCGTTGGCTCGCCCGCCTATAAGCCGCCCCATCTACAGGATAATGTATATTTTTGAGAGAATAACCGAGCGATGCAAAGCCTTCAGCCGCCGCTATTTCCCGAGGAAGATTGTCCACGGCTTCCTCAGCATATTTCACAGCCTCGCTGCTGATACCCCTAAGCAGTTTCTGAGTAACACCGGCTGTGAGTGGATAAACGGGAAGAATCTGCCCTTGGACTTCCCCCTTGAAGGCTTCGAATTCAGGGTGAACCATAGAAATCCCCGAGAGGTCTCGGACGGCCGTTCCATAAAAAATATATTCACGCCCCAAGACGAAGGAATTACGCAAATATCTGTGATTGAAAAATACAAGGTTCATTACTCCCGTATCGTCGGAAACCTTCACCTTCATCGGAATGTTCGAGGCACCGCCACGGCCCCTGCCTCCCGAATATGGCGGCATGGTGATGTTCAGAACCGTTGCCTTCGTGAAGAGCTTCTCGCCGTCCACCGCGTCAGAGATCACCGAGACCTTCCGCCTGTCCTCATAGCGAACAGGATAGTAATAAAGCATGTCTTTGAGTGTTGATAGGCCGAGGGATTTCAACAGAGCCGCCCGCTTTTCGCCGATGCCGAGAAGAGAAGTGAGTGGACTATTGAGCACTATCTTTGACCTCGATATATCGCTTCGCCAGATTCTTCGAAAGCGTCCCGACGAAGATGAGCGTTACGTCATCTATGTGCATGCCGATGGTCTCAAACACATCCGTTCGCACCCGCTTGGAGAACTCCGCGGCGATTTCGTTCATGCTGTGACCAAAACGGATAATCAAATAAACTTTCAGGTCGATATGATCGTTTTCATTCACGAAGCCGTCGATGAAACCGGTCTCCGCGTAAGGATTTTTGTCGGCGTCCTTCTTCAGACGACCCTTTGGGTCGGAAACGATGACGGCGCTTTCAAAGCTGCTGACGGTCCTTGCGACCACAAACTCGAGCAGCTGTTTGTCAAAAGCTATACTTCCTATTTCGGTTTTTCTTTTGTAAAACATTTCGCTCCTGACGTCGTTTTCGCGTACTATTCCGGAATATGGTCAAAAAACGGGGCTGTATTTTACCAAATTGGCAAATAGTACGCGTTCCTTACTACATTATAACAAAACCGGCCTATGAAAAGCCGGTTTTGAGATAAAAATTCGATTAAAATACGATTTTCGTCCAGTAACAGCAATAACGGAAGTCTAGACTGCTCTTGTAACTTTGCCAGCACGAAGACATTTTGTGCAGACGTTGATCTTCTTGATCGTGCCGCCCTCGTTCACGCGTACAGTCTGAATATTTGCATTCCACTTCCTTCTGGTGTGTCTGTTGGAATGTGATACGTTATTTCCTGATACCTGACCTTTGCCGCAGATAGCACATTTTCTTGACATTTTTTTACCCCTTTCGGTTCTCAAATCACTTATCGTTTCAAAGTGTCGTCGCTCAACTTACGCACTTTTGTTCACAAACGTTCGCTATAAAGATTAACATAGCACTTGATACATTGCAAGAAGAAATATATACTCTGAATATGAAAAATTTATTTAAACTTATGACATTCGCGATTATTTTGGTTCTGCTGTTCACTCTCACATCCTGCACTGAAAAGGAGGAAGAAGAAGTTGAAGAGGTAGCGCCTATAGTGAATATCACCGACGAGGAAATCTATGATGAGATGCTCGCGGTCAGCACGGTTCCCGCTTCCGGCAAGTACTACCCGTCGAAAATAACGGCATATATCGGGACGAAGGCCGAAAGCCTCGGTCTGGAGATGGAAACTGATGAAAGCGGAAACATAATCGTTTTCAAACCGGCGTCTTCTGGCATGGAATCGGCCCCCGTTACTGTCCTCGAATGTGGATTGTATTCACCTGACACCACGCTTCCGAAACTGATCAGAAATACAGCAACGGGTTCAATCACCTCCGACGGAGGCTCCCTCGCGGTGAATCGCAACGCCGGTATCGCAACCATACTGTGCATATTGAAAGACGTGGAAATTCACGGACCGATCAGAGCAATATTCACGGTTGACAAAAACCCGACCTTTGAAAACTCTTCAAATCTTTCCGCCGCATATCTCCAAGATGCCGCAAACCTAATCGGCTTTTCGGGAACGAACGGCATAAACACCTATATCAGTGCACCATCAGCTCAAATGCTTGAGAGTAACCTGCAGGCGGAGGCCGTGCCAACCAAGGGCAAATACGCCTATGTGATTGCCGCTTCGGGGTTCCCGCACAACGGCTCAAGCGATATTCCAAATCCTGTCAAAGTCATATCTGACCTACTCACTCAGGCAAAAGCGGGAGGACTATACTACGAATTGTCGAGTTTATCAGCTGGATCGGCACCTCTCCTATCTCCCACAGAAGCGGTCGCCGTCGTTGTCTTTGACGATTATGAAATGAAAAGATTTAAGACGCTTTTTGATGAATTTGATCGGCAGTTTATGGATTCCTTGCCTGCGCAAACGGAGCAAATCAAACTTCAATTGATTCAAACAAGGGTGCCCGGCGATGTTCTATCGGATGAGGCTCAGAGCAATGTCATCGCCTACCTGTACGGAGTTTTGAACAATATGAATTCGGGTGATGGGTCTGCAAATATTTCAATTTATGATCTCTCCCTTTCGCACGGAACGCTGCTTTGCAAAATGGCTGTCGCAAGTGAGGCGAAAGAAAAAATCGATCAGATAATAGAAAACCAATCCAGCATTGCGGGGTTTTCGGCAATCCCACTCGCCGTCACCGGCGAGGTTCTCGGCTTCAAAACCAAAGATTCTTCACCGGTTGCCACGAGCCTCAATGACAATCTCAGCGCACAATTCAGAGAGAAAAAGAAGTCTTTATCACTGAATACTATCAGTGAGCTCTCCGTCCTCGCTTCGAAAAATGAAGAGCTGTCCACCATTTCACTCGGTTGGGAAACGGCAGTAAACGCCGATGGAAAAGAATACTTACTGCAAAAATCTGTCGCAGCCCCTGCCAATGCAATCGTTGATTTCCTATTAAATGAGTAATATAATTTATAGTAACAAAACTACACTTTAGAAGTAAGAACATCAAGGAATTAGGAGGAAATGTTATGGCTAAGAAATTTTACAGATGTAATCACTGCGGAAACTTGTTCGAAGCGGTGAACGACGCAAACGTCAAACCCCTTTGCTGCGGCGAACCAATGCAAATTCTTGAAGCAAATACTACCGATGCGGCGCAGGAAAAGCATGTTCCTGTCATTGAAAAGGATGGAAGTAAGGTAACTGTCAAGGTTGGTTCGGTGCCACATCCCATGACCGAGGAGCACTATATTCAGCACATCTATCTGGTGCAGGGCGCCAAGACTCAGCATGTGGCGAACACTCCGGCGGACGCGCCCGAAGCTACGTTCGTTGTAGACGATGCGGCAGCACCTGTCACGGCATACGAGTATTGCAATCTACACGGTCTCTGGACAGCAACAGCATAAAGACGTTCAATTTTTAAGCAAATACCCGACAGACCAGTGCACTGTCGGGTATTTTTTTCTGAGTAATTGATATTCGCGACCTGAGTGCAATATTTGCGCTATTTTTTGATTATTCGGCTGACGAGCTCCGTATGACGCGTCAATGGAAAGTTGTCGTAGATTTTCAGAGTGTCGAGCTCGTAGCCTGCCGATTTCAGAACCGACATATTCTCTACAAAAGTCTTGGGATTGCAGCTGATATATAGTATCTCTTTGAGGTTGTACTCGATCAGCTTTTTCAGTGCTTTGGGATGAAGCCCCATTCTCGGAGGATCGACGGAAATCATATCGGGCACCACCCCGAGACGCGTGAGTTCCTCGAGTCCCTCAAGTGCATCGGCACACCTGAACTCGCAATTTGTGATTTCATTCAATTCCGCATTGTAGTTTGCAGCGGCGATCGAATCCTCTACAATATCTATGCCTATGACCCTGTCAGCCCGAGTGGACAAAGCGAGCGCAATCGTCCCCGTGCCACAATAGACATCGAAAAGCGTCGAGCCCATCTTTTGCGGCAAAAGCTCAAACGCTTCATCAAGCATACGCTCGACAGCCTCAATATTCGTCTGGAAGAAGGCAAAGGCATTGACCTTGAAATGTAGCCCGAGCAGCTCTTCGTTGTAATAATCGCGGCCTTTCAGCACTTTCATGCTGTCTTTTGCAACCGTATCCGAACGTCTATCGTTGATTGTATGAACGATGCCTACAACTTCATCTTTCAGCGCGAGGCCTGAAATGAGAGAGACAAAGGCACCCTCGTCCAATTCCTGTTCGCTCGTAGTCACCAAATTGACAAGAAGCTCACCGGTTCTCACGCCTCTTCTGAGAACGAGATTTCTAAGGAAGCCTGTGCGATTTCGCTTGTGGTAAAAGCTCGTGCCAAGCTCCTCAAAATATAGCTGAACGGCATCTCTTATCGTGTTGAAATCCTCAGGCACAATCTGACAGTCAGGAGTGTTGTGCACCGCCATGTATGACTTTTTCTTGTGAAGGCCAAGCCGCATAGGACCCTCCTTCACCTCATCGCCAAAGCTATACTCCATCTTGTTTCTATATTCGTAAACGGACGGCCCCACCTTTGCGGGCACGAGCGTTTTCGCTGAAATACCGGCCTCGGTCAAAAGCTCCGAGACTGCACTGTTCTTTATCGTAAGCTGTTCATCATATGGAACGCCTTGATAGGTGCAACCACCGCAAATTTCTGCATTGGGGCACAAAGGCCTACTGTCAATCCCTGCTACGAGTGCACTCAAATGCCGGCACCGTCTTTGCCCAATATCACGTCGGTCAACGCGTTCAAATCGTATGGCGTATTCTGATAGACGAAGTTGATCCAATTCTGGAAGAAAAGATTGGCGTGTCCGCTCCAACGCACCACCACCTTCTTCGAGGGGTCATCATCCCTGAAATAGTTTTTCGGAATGTTTATCTTCGTGCCGTTACGAACGTCTCTTTCGTATTCGTTCTTGAGCGTATCCCAGTCATACTCGCAGTGCCCCTGAAGGAAAAGTTGCCGTCTCCCCTTAGCGACAATCATGTGAACTCCTGCCTCCTCGGATTCCGCCAAAATCTTGAGATTTTTGTTAGAGGCGATGTCTTTCTTCTCGACTCTGGCAAATCTGGAATGCGGAACATAGAATTCCTCGTCAAAACCCCTCGTGAAATCGCTCTTTTTGTCGTTAATCTTATGTTTGAACACACCGAAAAGTTTGTCTTCCGTGAGCACCTTGTTGATACCGAAATGATGATACAGCGCGGCCTGCGCGCCCCAACATAGATGAAGCGTGTTGAATACGTTGCTCTTGCTGAAATCCATGATGGATTTCAGTTCTTTCCAGTAATCAACCTGCTCGAACGGTATTGTTTCAACGGGTGCACCCGTGATGATCATCCCATCGTATCTACTCGCCTGTATTTCCTCGAATTTTTTGTAAAAGGTTTCCATGTGAAGTGGATCCGCATGCTTTGAATCGTGTGATGACAGCGTCAAAAGCTCGAGCTCCACCTGAATCGGAGAGTTTGCAAGCAATCGAATGAGCTGCGTTTCCGTAACCTCCTTCATCGGCATCAAATTGACAATCGCAATCTGAAGCGGACGAATATCCTGCTTCGCCGCCCTCTTGTCCTGCATGACAAAGACGTTTTCCTGTTTCAGTGTTCGATATGCGGGTAAGCCATGTTGTACAAGTATCGGCAAATTATTTTCTCCTCTATCTCCTTTGTCATTGCGGGCCATGTGCCCCAACGGGGTATGACCCGACCTGTGCCGGGCGTGCCCCAGTAAATCTATCATTTCCTTGTCATTGCGGGCTTGACCCGCAATCTATTAGCTAAATTATACCGGAAAAACCCCAGCATTTCAATAAAATCTATGGTTTACCATAATAAGTATTCAGAAAACCATTCTTGTAATGCTCGAAAGTCTCACTCTCGATTGCCTGCCTCGCGCCTTCCATGAGCCTGACGAGAAACCGGAGGTTGTGAATCGAAAGCAGCGTAGCCCCAAGTATTTCCTCAGCCTTGATAAGATGTCTAAGGTAGGCTTTTGAGTAATTCCTACAGGTGTAGCAGTCGCACTCCGCATCCAAAGCGGAAAAATCATCGGTATATTTCGCGTTTCTAACATTCACAGGTCCGGCCGAAGTCATCGCTCTGCCATGTCTCGCCTCCCTTGTCGGAAGCACGCAGTCGAACATGTCTATCCCCCTTGCCATGCCTTCGAGCAGCATATCGGGGCTGCCTACACCCATGAGGTAACGAGGTTTTTCTGTGGGAAGAAAATCCACAGCTTCGTCGAGCACATCGAGCATTACTTCCTTCGGTTCACCGACCGACAGACCGCCGATTGAATACCCCGGCAGGTCCAATTCAACAATCTGATTCGCACTCTCCCTGCGGAGCGAAATGTCCATACCGCCCTGCATTATCCCGAAAAGAGCCCTTTTGTCGTTCTCCGTATGGGCTGCCTTGCAGCGTTTCAGCCATCTTGTGGTCATCGCCAAGGATTTTTCGACATAGCTCCGATCGGCTCCATAAGGGACACATTCGTCAAACGCCATGATGATGTCAGAGCCGAGCGCATTCTGTATTTCCATTGACTTTTCGGGCGTGAGCAGCTGCTTTGAGCCGTCGATGTGCGACCGAAATTCAACGCCGTTTTCAGTAATTTTGTTGATATCGCCGAGCGAAAATACTTGAAAGCCACCGCTATCCGTCAGGATTGCACCATCCCAATTCATGAATTTGTGTAGCCCACCTGCGCGCTTCACAATCTCATGCCCAGGTCTGAGGAACAGATGATAGGTGTTTCCGAGTATGATTTGCGCGCCGATTTCCTTGACGTCCTCGGGCTTGAGCGCCTTCACCGTAGCCTGCGTGCCGACGGGCATGAATACGGGCGTTTCAACTGTGCCGTGCGGAGTGATAAGCCGCCCCCGCCGAGCCTTAGTCTTACTATCCCTAGCAATCAATTCAAATCTTATAGGTTGCAATTTATCAAACTCCTTAATCCGTCATTGCGTGCCATTGCATGTCATAGCGTGTCATTACATGTCATTGCGGGCTCGACCCGACCTGTGCTGGGGCTTGCCGCAGTGAATCAACGCCGCACTCAATAAATAAACATAGCATCGCCGTAGCTAAAAAACCGAAACTTCTCCTCCACCGCCGCCTCATAAATTCCCAATACCTTCTCTCTGTCATAAAGTGCGCTCACGAGCATGAGCAACGTCGATTTTGGCAGATGGAAATTGGTGATGAGCGCGTCCGTGAGCTTCCACTCGTAGCCGGGGTAGATGAATATATCCGTGCTACCGCTGCCGGCTTTCAGCTGCCACAGACCATCGGCATTTTGCAAAGCCGCGCTCTCTATCGTCCGCACCGAAGTTGTCCCGACGCATATGACGCGCCGACCTTCCCTCTTTGCCCTATTTATTGTATCAGCTGCCTCATCATCTATGCAAAATTCTTCCTCATGCATATGATGTTTGCTCGCATCGTCCACCTGAACGGGTCTGAATGTGCCAAGACCCACATGAAGCGTCAAAAACGCCGTTTCCACACCCTTTTCCCTCACTTTTGAAAGAAGTTCGTCCGTCCAGTGAAGCCCCGCCGTAGGAGCCGCCTGCGAACCGAGCACCTTTGAGTAAACGGTCTGATACCTCTCCGCATCAGAAGCCTCGTCCTCCCTATCAATATAAGGCGGTAATGGAATGTGCCCAAGCCTCTCGAGCACCTCAAGGAAAATACCCTCGTAGTCAAATCTGACGATGACGAAACCATCATTGGTCTTGTCTATTATCTCAGCAGAAAGCTCCGCAAAGTCGCCTTCACTATCGCTATTGCTATTGCCGCCGCCGCCAAACAAGACCTTGTCTCCGACGTGGAGACGCCGTCCAGGCTTAGCCAAGACCTCCCAAATATCGCCCTCGGAATTCTTTATCAAAAAAAGCTCAATCTTCGCACCCGTCTCCGCCTTGACCCCAATCAGCCTAGCCCGCATGACCTTAGAATCATTGAACACAAGCACATCACCCGCGTGAAGATAGTCCAAAATATCCGAAAAATGCCCCTCGGAAGTGGCCTCCGACTCGCGGTCGATCAGAAGAAGCCTCGACTCGTCTCGCTTCTCCGCAGGATACTGCGCAATGAGCTCTCTCGGCAGTTCATAGTCAAACAAATCGGTTGAAAGTGTTGAAAGTTCAGTCATCAAGCAGTTCCAATTGTTCCGGCACAAAGGCATCTTGCGGTACGGGCAAGCCAAGATGCAAATATGCCTCAGGCGTTGCAACTCTGCCTTTCGGCGTCCTATGCAAAAATCCCGACTGGAGGAGATATGGCTCGTAAACATCCTCAATGGTGATACGTTCCTCGCCGATAGACGCCGAAATGGTGTCAATCCCCACAGGACCGCCGCCGAACCGTTCGATGATAAGGCGTAGAATATCGCGATCGAGACCTTCGAGCCCCAACTTGTCGATACCGAGAGACGCAAGAGTGCTCTCCGTTATTTCCATATTGATACTGCCGCTGCCCTGAACCTGTGAGAAGTCGCGAACGCGCTTGAGTAGCCTGTTAGAAACCCTCGGCGTGCCTCTCGACCTCGCCGAAAGCTCCGATAATGACTGCTCGTCTATAGCAATATTCAGAAGATTTGCCGACCGCTTGATGATTGTCGCGAGCTCGTCCGTGGTATAGAGCTCAAACTTGCTGATGATTCCGAATCTGTCCCGAAGCGGTGCCGACAGGCTCCCTGCCCGCGTCGTCGCGCCTATGAGCGTGAAACCGGCGAGCGGTATTCGGTAGGACTTCGCCGATGGTCCCTTGCCAACGATCATGTCTATCTCGTAGTCTTCCATCGCCGAGTAAAGTATCTCCTCGGCCGTCCTGTTGAGCCGGTGAATTTCGTCAATGAACAGCACATCTCCCTGATTGAGATTTGTGAGTAATGCCGCCAAATCGCCCGCATGTTCGATGGCCGGACCCGAAGTAATTCTCATATCCACGCCGAGTTCGCTTGCGATAATGCCCGCGAGTGTGGTCTTGCCAAGCCCCGGAGGTCCATAGAACAGCACGTGATCAAGCGGTTCCCCGCGAAGTTTTGCCGCCTCGATAAAGACCTTCAGATTGTCCGTAGCCTTCTTTTGCCCAACATACTCGTCCAAAGATTTTGGCCGCAAAGTGAACTCCCCATGCTCCTCCGTGCCGGATTCGGGGCTGATGATACGCTCACCCTTCTCTAACTCAATATCGTTTTCAACTCTCATTTTTTTCCTATCCAGTATAGCTATTGTCATTGCGGGCCTGACCCGACCTGTGCTGGGGCTTGCCGCAGTGAATCCAATTCAACATTTGATTGTACGCAAAGTGGGCAAGTGGTTACACATCACATACTCTTAAGCGCAAGTTTAATAAGCTCCTCAGTACTTACAGTCTCAGCCTCAACACCAACGCCCATTACAGCCGAAGCCGCCACAGCCCTAGAATAACCCAAACTGATAAGCACTTCAATAGCATCGCCGGCTATATTTGAAGTCCCCTCCTGTCCATCAGAGCCAGCCGCCATCTTCACGCCCGAAGCCCCCTTAGCCCCGCCTATTACACCGGAAATATCCGAAAGCTTGTCCTTCAGTTCAAGTATAATGCGCTCGGCGGACTTCTTGCCGATACCATTCGCCATAGTGAGCATGGCACTATCCTCAAAAACTATTGCCTTCACGACATCATCGGTGGAAAGTGCCGACAAAATAGCGAGCCCGGCCTTGGCCCCGACGCCCGAAACGGTGATCAGTTTCCTGAAGAGCTTCAAGGTGTTCGTATCTTCAAATCCGTACAAACTAATGTCATCTTCCTTGACAATTTGCACGGTGTGCAGCACCAACTCATCGCCTTTTTTCCGAAGATAAACCGCCGAACTTTGAGGCACAAAGACCTCGTAACCGATACCACCGGTGTCAACGACAACCGACGATTCAAGTCTTTCCAAAAGTCTGCCTGAAATATATGCAATCATTCTTGCTATCCCTTTCCGCCTGCTCTACGTTCAATCCGCGCGAGTTTATCGACATATCCTGACGCATTTGCATGAGTGATGGCCGCCGCAACCGCATCCGCCACATCGTCGGGCTTCGGAGCCGCCTTGAGTCCGAGCATCTGCCGAACCATCTCCTGAACCTGCTCCTTCGTAGCTCTGCCATACCCGACAAGCGCCTGTTTTATCTGTAATGGCGTGTATTCATACACGGGCACGCCGAGGTTTGCACACGCGAGAATAGCCGCCCCTCTCGCCTCGCCGACCTTGATAGCCGTCTTCGCATTATCGTTGAAAAATAGTTCCTCAATGGATGCAACATCCGGCTCGTTTTCGACAATCACCTGAGTCAGTTCGGCATAGAGCGTCCTGAGCCGCTCCGGCATAGGCTCACCCGCCTCCGTCAGAATCGCCCCGCAACAAACGAGCCTGTAACGATTCCCAATATAGTCCACGACGCCATAACCCATGATGGCATAGCCCGGATCCACACCCAAAATTCTCATGCAAAAACAATATCACAGCAAAGCCACAAATACAAGCAAAATCAAAACATTTGTTCTCAAAAAAAATTACTGCGCAAACGCCGTTTCCATCAACTCAATTTCTCTTTGATGTATACCGGCCCGCTTGGCTATATCTCGCCATGATTTCACAACTTCTCTGATTTCCTTCAATATAGATGCAGCTTCACCTTCATTGAGCTTAAAGTCCGAGCAATTTATCCGCAGAGCCTCAAGCGCCACAACCCTATCGGTTTGGCCATAAATGCTCGTCGCCCTCGCTTCACCTCGCTCGGGATTTGGATTGATGTCGAATACAGGTGACAGCCGCCAACCGGAACCATCGCGCAAAAACCCGTGATTTCGAAGGTGGTCATCCGTGTTATTTATCAAAATCGATAGAATTATCCTGCGATAAAGTTCCGACAGATCCCTGCTAAAATCCACACTCACATCGGCCATATGCAGACAAATATCGGCATAATCAGCCTTCTGCCCATCCTCAGCACCCAGTAATGTCATGGCACTCATATAGCCTACCCTTGAAATCTCACCGGCATTACTGGCATTACTCAGTCTGTCAAATCTCCTCAAAAGCAAGACCTTGCTTCCATCAACCTCCACGAGTTCGAAATCCGGCACATCTATTCCGGCCGATTTTGCTATTGAAAGTGCAACATATTCCCACGAAATCACGTCCCACTCATCGTGAATATGCGGGAATTTCGCAAGAAAAAGACCATTATCATCGCGAACGGTCGCCTTTGGCCGAGCACCTCCGAGAGATGCTGAGCCAACATCGAGCAAGTACTTTATCGCCTCATGACTGCCACTTGCCTCGAGTGCATTCGTTGAATTCAAAAGTTTTGGCAAGGCTATGAGTTTGGGAATTTCGGACGACTCGTGCACATATGCACCGCCCTTGTCAATCTTGAAACGAAGACTCCCCTGTCTGGCCAGATCGCTCACGCCGAGCAAATAGTCCACATCGTTGAGCTCCTTGGCACTGACCCCGTTCACCTGCGCCTCATACAAATGCCGCTTGTATATCAGATTCCGACCCCATCTATCCGGTGCAGAATCAGTAAACGCCCGCGGTATCGGGCTGTCGACAAATTGCGAACCCTCAATCATCTGAAACGCGGGGTCAACATTATAAATACCGGACTGTGATAGATAATCCAAAGAATAGGAAAACATGCTACTGAGTCGTCCGCGTTTATGTGTGTAATAGCATTTGCCAACATACTCGTTTTCAAAATCGTATACGTGAAAATCGGCCATCTACCGCACCCTCTTGGGCAGTAGTTCGTCCGCCCGCGCCCTACCCATATCCGTCTCGTATGGGTCAAGGCTACGCGTGAAATTCTCCAAAAGTCCGAGGCTTCGTATCACCTCCAGAAAGGCGCTTAGCCCCACGGATTTATCTCCCTGCTCGATTTTCGAATACGTACTCAAAGAGATTCTCGCTCTGTCAGCGACCTGTGAAGCCTTCAGTCCCTGCAAAAGACGCCATGTGCGAATATATTCTCCGACCTCCCGCATCGCCTGTTCAGTTTTCCTGTTCACATACTTACTCATAAGCATATGATACAACAGAATTTACAATCAATCAAGGTTAACAACTAAAATTTCAACACTAAACAAGTTTAACAAGTAATATTATACATGTTATTCAATTCACCCTACTACTTTTGCTGACAAGCCGATCAGTTCTTCCGCTGTCATAAGCGTCTGCTCGGTGATGTTCGTGCCGCCCAACAGTCGGGCGATTTCTTCCGTGCGCTCCGCCCCCTTGATTTCGCTGACGGTCGTATAGGTGCTACTCTCGTCCGTCTCCTTGTCTATCACGTAATGGTGGTCGGCAAACGCCGCGATTTGGGGCAAATGAGTAATGCAGATAATCTGCCTGTTTTCGGACATTTTGCGTAATTTTTCGCCTACTATTGAGGCCGTCCGACCGCTTATTCCGCTGTCTATCTCGTCAAAAATGAGCGTGTCTATGCCGTCGAAATCCGCCGTAACAGACTTGAGCGCGAGCATTATCCTCGAAGTTTCACCGCCCGATGCTACTTTCGCCAGCGGCATGAGCGGCTGCCCCTTGTTCGCCGAAAGAAGAAACTCCACATTGTCTACGCCAAATTCGGTGTAGACGTCCGTGTTTTCGATACTGATACTGAATTCCGCGTTTGAGAAATTTAACTCCTTTAGCTGATCCGTTATTTCGACCTCGAGCTTTTCCGCAATCTTTCGCCTGAGTTTCGAGAGCGTTTCCGACTCCGCCCTCAAGACCTTCTCCTTCTCAGCCAAGACCGCGCTCAGCAAATCCTTCTGCTTTGACGAATCCACCACATTCGCGATACGCTCATTCGCCTCATCGTAATGCGAAAGAACACCGGAAAGACTGCCACCATACTTCGCGGAAAGCCTGTCGAGCTCATCGAGCCGCGTCATCGCCTTATCCAAATCCGCCTCGGAAAACGACATGTTATCGATGCCCGCCGCCGCGGAAGAAGCCAGTTCGTCAAGCATGAAATATGCGTCCTTTGCCTGCGTGGACATCGCCTCATATTCCTTAGAAATATCAGTAATTGTTAGTAATTCTCGCTCTGCACGTCCGAGACTTTCAAGCACCGAAAGCCCGATTTCGTCGCTGTCATTTCCTTTAATCAATCCTGTTACCGTGCTCAGGGCCTCAAATATCCTCTCGCTACTCTGCATGAGCTTGATTTGCTCTCGCAGCTTCTCGTCCTCGCCGAGCCGAGGCGCAATCCTGTCTATTTCCTCTATTTCAAACTTCAGGAAGTCGAGCTCCCTATCGGACACCTGCTCAGAATTGAGCAGTTTGTTCAGAGCTTTCTTCGCCTCCGAGTATTCGCCAAACGCACTCCGCACCTTATCTCCGGCCGGTTTCAAATATTCCGCCCCGTAATTGTCCAGTATCTCGATGTGATGTTCGGGTTTCAGCAGACTCTGATGATCGTATTGCCCGTGGATATCAGCGATTTTTGCCGTGCCTGAAAGCAGTTCCTGAAGCGTAACAATCTCGCCATTGAGCTTTGCAATAGATTTCCCGCCGGCCGAAACCTCACGAATAAGTATGACTTCATCGCCTGAATCAGCCACAACAGAAATCACGGCCTTATCCGTTCCCGTCCGCACCATAGACTTATCCGCCCTTGACCCGAGCGCGAGCGAAAGAGCCTCAATCACAACGGACTTACCCGCCCCCGTCTCACCGGTTATCACGGAAAGCCCCCCGCCAATATCGACGGAGATGTGCTTGATTATTGCAAAATCTTTGACATCAATATGTGTAATCATCTGAGAAGTTCTTCAAACTTTTCCTGTAATATCTTCGCCGAACCGGCCTCATCGACGACGAGAAATATCGTATTGTCACCGGCCAAAGTCCCGAGTACATGCTCAAAGCCGTGGCTGTCAATAGCCTCCGCCGCCGCATTCGCACAACCAGGTAGGGTCTTCACCACCATCATATTGCCCGAATATTCCACGGATTCTATAGTATCCTTGAAAATTTTATCAAATCGATTGGCGGTAGATAATGACTTTTCATCGGAAAGTGAATATTTATACTTTCCCGAAGAAGAAAGTGTCTTGATGAGTTTCAATTCCTTGATATCTCGGGAAACCGTAGCCTGCGTTACGTCAAAACCGTCAGCTTTCAACGCTTCAGCAAGTTTCTCCTGCGTTTCAATCTCCGCGGCCGAAATCAATTCAATGATCTTACTCTGTCTGGTATATCTCATAATTCCCTCATAAACCCGAACAACTTTGCATATATATGCATAATACAAGCATTACCAAAATATGTCAAGCTATTATTGAAAATATAAAAGGCGATATAAAAGGCGGACCCCGAAGAATCCGCCTCAGTTTCGAAATAATAGGTTTTCGGACTAGTTGAGAGGCTCTTCGGTCTCGGTAACCTCTACCTCGGGATCGGCGTCGGTCTCTGCCGCATCCTTATCAGCGTCATCTACAGGAGCAGCTGCAGCCTCAAAAGTCTCCTCTTCGACAGCGAGCTCAGCTTCTTCAGCCGTTGGCTCGGGCTCGGCAGGCACATAATGCTCCTGCGGAACTTCCTCGGACGCCGGTGCATTCACTGCATCCACGCCATCGGGATCCGGAATCTCAAACTCCTGATCCTTGTCTGGATCTACCGCCTCCTCTGAAGGATTGCCGATGGGAGCATCTTCCGCGCCCTCCTCAGGCTTCTCAAGCGTTTCCTTGATCGAAAGGCTGATACGCTTTCTATCGGAATCGATTTCGAGAATCTTCGCTGTGATTTCCTGACCGACCTCAATCTCTTCCGAAATATCAGTCACGCGGCGATAAGCTATCTCCGAAATGTGAATGAGACCGTCGAGTCCAGGCTCGAGCTCCACAAACACGCCGTAGTCCTTGAGCTGAACAGCCTTGCCACTGATGACCTGACCGACCTGATACTTATCATTGATGATGGTCCAAGGCTCAGGCTGATTTTGCTTGTAACCAAGACTGATCTTTTCCTTTTCCTTGTTCATCGACAAAATCTTGACCTTGATTTCCTGATTAATTTCGAGCATATCCTGAGGATGTCTCAGCTTGCCCCATGAAATCTCGGAAATGTGGAGAAGTCCATCGATACCGCCGATGTCAACGAATGCACCGTAATCCGTGAATCTCATGACCCTGCCGTCGATGATGTCGCCAACCGAAAGCGACTCCCAAATCTCCTGCATTCTCTTCTGGCGTTCCTCCGAAAGGATGGCCTTGTGCGAGAATACGACCTTGTTTCTCTTCTGATCGACCCTGATAACCTTGACGATAAGTGTCTGGCCGACAAACTCGTCAGCCTTTTCAACATATCTGTCCGAGAGTTGCGACAACGGAATGAAACCGTTGATCTCGTTGAATGTTGCGATGACGCCGCCGTTGACCTCGCGGACAACCTTGACCTCAAGTGGAATTTTCTCTTCGTATGCCTTGTTGATGTCTTCCCAGTGTTCGCTTACAATGACTCTCTTCTTGGACAAAAGGATGTTACCCTCACCGTCGTCATTTTTGAGCACCTTGGCCTGGACTTCGTCCCCTTCATTAAATTGAGTCTTTAAGGTCTGACCCTCTTCTAGAGTGATTTCACTCTTGGGAATGACACCGTCTTTCTTGCATCCAAGATTGACTGTAACGTCGTTGTCCGTGACCTGAATCACCTCTCCCGTAACCACATCTCCATTGCGAGGAAGTCTGACTGACTTCTCGATCTCGTCCATGAATTCGTGCATTGGGTTGGATTCATTGTTGCTGTTGAATTCGCTCATTGATGAAATAACCTCCTTAATTATACGTTCGGGCGTTGATGCACCCGCAGTTATACCAATTCTATTACATAAAACTATATCTTTCAACAACAAATCCGATTTATTCTCAACTAAAATGGCTAGATTGCAATAATCTTTGGAAATTTCCAGTAATTTTCGAGTGTTTGAACTTTTTTTGTCGCCTATTACCACCATGAGGTCAACTTTCCCCGCCAATTCCCGAGCAGCAAGCTGCCGCCTAGCAGTAGCCAAACAAATAGTATCCCGCACAACAACCTTGCCCTCATTCCCCTCTGTGGAGGGGTGGCCCAAAGGGCCGGGGTGGTCCCCCTCTGTGGAGGGGTGGCCCACCCTCTCTGTCATTGCGGGCCCCGACCCGCAATCCATCTTCCCCCCAATCAAAGCAACAGCCCGCTCAAACTTCTCCGTATTGAAAGTAGTCTGTGCGATGACAATCACACCCTCCTGCAAGAACTTCTCAGGCAAATCGATCTCGTCCTCGTCGCCGGTCACAACAACGGTATTATCCCCGCCCCAGCCAACGATACCAACCACCTCGGGATGCAAAGGATCGCCAAGAACAACGAGATTCTGCCCCGTTTCCTTTGCCCCCGCGGCAATCTCCTGAACATGACGAACCTTGACGCAGGTGGCATCGACAATAGAAAGTCCCTTCTCCTCCGCCCGTTCAAAAAAAGCCACGGGTTCCCCATGCGACCGAATTACTATATCAGCGCCATCAGGCACGTCTTCAATATCGGAAACCACAGAAAGCCCCGCGGCCACAAGCTCGTCCATCACCTGCGCATTGTGAATAATGGGTCCAACCGAAAAAATCGCACGCCCTGCGCTCTGGGCTACAGAAATAGCCGCCGCCGTCTTCTGAATTGCAGCATCAACCCCCGCGCAAAACCCCATAAACTCAGCCCGAACAATCTCCATAAAACTCCCATCCATCTCCTACCAAATGGTTTCTATCCAGTTTAGTGATGCTATTTCTGCATCGTTTGTAATGATCGGCATATCTTCAATCGACGCTTGCGACACCAAAATACGGTCGAAGGGATCCCTGTGCGCCCACTCAAATTTCGCTGCAAAGAATGCGTGAGCCGTGTTCACCTGTAGCTCCTGTGCCTGAAGTTTCAGAACAATGTATGGATAATTATCGACTATATATTCGTAATCCGGCAATTTCCCAATGCGATATTTGTTTGCGATCTCAAACGCACTGATGGACGAGAGAAACAGTTCATTGTCCACATCTTCTATTATCTGTCTCGCTGTACTTGACAACTTTTTATCCTCCTGAACAGCCCAGAGAAAAGTATGTGTGTCTAGCAAATATCTCCTCAGAGGCTCCATGCGTCAAACTCCTCCTCCGGCAAAGTATCAAAAAAACTATCCGGCAGGCTCCCTTTCACAAAACCGAGCTTTCTCTTCTTGTCAAGTCTTATCGGCTCAAGTTTGGCAACGGGAACGCCGCGATTTGCGATGAAAACTTTATCACCTTGCATGGCGCGAGTAAGCAACTTAGAAAGTTGCGTCTTCGCCTCCTGAATATTCACAGTAATTGTCATGCTCCACCTCCAAATATCTATTCCATAATAGAAGCATAGCAAAAAAATAAGACTTGGTCAAGTAAACTTGGTCATAAAGGGCAAAGAGGGGGGACAGGTCCGCTGTCTTGTTTTCTGGGAAGAAGTAAGACAGCGGACATGTCCCCCCTCTTTTTCAATTGTAAAGATTGTGTAAAATATTTGTGAAGAATGTTTGAGTTTGTATTTTTTGGGTATAATTACTTTAAGGGACAGTTTAGAAACTGTCATTGTGGGCTCAATTCGCAATCCACAT
>JAISKC010000027.1 GCA_031261345.1 Eubacteriales Family XIII. Incertae Sedis bacterium
GCTTTTCTAACGCCGGGGATCTCACCTTTATATGCGAGTTCCCTGAAGCAAATCCTACAAATACCGTATTTCTTCAGTACTGAGTGAGGTCTGCCGCAAATCCTGCATCTGGTGTAGCCGCGAGTCTTATACTTGGGCTTTCTCTGCTGTTTTACTTTGAGAGATGTCTTTGCCATAATTCCCTCCTATTTCTCGAACGGCATGCCGAGAAGTCTCAGGAGCTCTGCCGCCTCTTCATCCGTCTTCGCCGTAGTGGTGAAGATAATATTCATTCCTTTGACGACGTCCACCTTGTCGTAGACGATTTCAGGGAAAATTGACTGTTCCTTGAGGCCAAGGCTGTAATTTCCTCTTCCGTCAAATGAGTTCTTGGATACGCCTCTAAAGTCGCGAACCCTCGGGAGCACGATGTTGAAGAACTTATCGGCAAAAATGTACATATTTTCGCCTCTGAGTGTCACCTTTGTGCCGACCGACTGGCCCTGTCTCACCTTAAAGTTTGCAATGGACTTCTTGGCTTTGGTAACTACAGGTCTCTGTCCACTGATGAGTGAAAGTTCTTCGACTGCGGTCTCCATGAGCTTTGCATTGTCCTTCGCATCTCCTAGACCCATGTTGATGGTGATCTTGTCGAGCTTAGGCACGTCCATCTTGTTTGCATATGCAAACTTCTCGAGGAGTGCGCCATAGACGTCATTCTTGTATGTTTCTTTTAATCTTGCTGACACCTTTCTCCTCCTTAATCAATCTCGGCGCCGGTCTTCTTTGCAATTCTGACCTTTTCATCGCCGACTACCTTATAACCAATTCTCGATCCCGTCTTCGTCTTGCTGTCGTAATACAATACATTTGAAGCGTCGATTGGACCTTCCTGATGCTTGATGTCTGACCTTTCTTGGCGAGTCTGCTTCTGATGCTTGGTCTGAACGTTCACACCTTCGACAATTATTCTTCCGGACTTTCTATCGACCTTCAAAACCTTGCCGTGTTTTCCTTTGTCTTTGCCCGTGATTACTATCACGGTATCATCTTTCTTAATACGCATTCTACCCTCCTAAAGCACTTCAGGTGCGAGCGACACTATCTTCATGAAGCTCTTATCCCTAAGCTCTCTTGCGACGGGCCCAAAGATACGTGTGCCTACAGGTGTCTTATCTTCTTTGATAATAACTGCTGCGTTCTGGTCAAATTTGACGTAGCTGCCGTCGTTTCTTCTTGCTCCGGTCTTTGTGCGAACGACAACGGCTCTGACCACTTCGCTCTTTTTCACAACGCCGCCCGGTGTAGCATCCTTGACTGTGCAAACGACGATATCGCCAATGTCCGCACGTCTTCTGCTCGTGCCGCCGAGTATACGGATAACGAGAAGTTCCTTTGCTCCGGAATTGTCGGCAACTTTCAGTCTGGTTTCATTTTGAATCATTTAAGTCGCCTCCCTTACTTGACTTTCTCTACTACTTCAACCAGTCTCCATCTCTTGTCCTTCGAAAGAGGTCTGGTCTCCATAATTCTAACTTTGTCGCCTATCTGGCACTCATTCTTTTCATCATGAGCCTTGAACTTTGCAGTTCTCTTGACAGCCTTTCCATAAAGGGCATGCCTGACGAAGTCTTCGACGGAAACTGTGATAGTCTTGTCCATCTTGTCGCTCGTGACAATTCCGACTCTTGTCTTTCTTGAATTTCTTTCAGTCATATCAGTGCATCCTCCTTTCTTAGCTTATAGCCTCTTGGCTCTCAATTTCATTTTCCCTTATGACGGTCTTGATTCTTGCGATATCCTTCTTGACGTCCCTGATTTTGATAGGGTTCTCAAGCTGACCGGTTACGTGCTGAAATCTCAGGTTGAAAAGCTCGTTCTTCTGCTTCTTGAGCTCTTCCACAAGCTCAGCCTGTGTCAATTCTCTTATCTTATCTAATTTCATTTTGCTTCACCGCCCTTTATGATTTCTTCGCCTTTTGCTGCGAATCTCGTCTTAATGGGGAGTTTGTGAGCGGCAAGTCTCATAGCTTCTCTCGCCTGCTCGTATGTGACTCCATCGATTTCGAACATCACTCTCCCGGGCTTCACGACAGCTACCCAGAACTCGGGAGCACCCTTACCGGAACCCATCCTGACTTCAGCGGGTTTCTTTGTTACCGGCTTATGCGGGAAGATTTTGATGAAAACCTTACCACCTCTTTTGATAGATCTGGTCATAGCGATACGAGCCGACTCTATCTGATTTGATTTGATCCATCCGGGCTCCATAGCGATGAGGCCATAACTTCCGTAAGTGATGAGATTACCCTTGGTAGCCTTACCCTTCATACGACCCCTGTGAACCCTACGTCTCTTGACGCGTTTAGGCATTAACATTCTTGGTTCCCTCCTTCAATCTATTCTTCGGTAGCTTCGGGAGCCACTGTCTCGATAACTTCTTCATTTGCCTCTGGGGCTACGTCTGCTGACGCCTCAAGTGCTGCCGCAGCCTCTGCTGCCTTTGCTTCCTCGGCTGCCTTCTTTGCAGCTTCTGCCGCAGGGTCAACCTTGGGAGTAAGTCTCTTCCTTGGGTTGATAGCCTTGGCGAGCTCGGGACCTTGATCCCTGCCGCCTCTGCCGCCGCCGCGTCCGCCGCGTTGGTCATTTCTATCTCTTCTTGGACGATCTCCTCCGTCTCTTCTTCCACCCTTGCGGCCTTCTCCCTTGCCCGCACCCTTTTCGGGAGCAGGAATTGCGCTGAGCAGTCCCTTTTCGAGTCTTTCGCCGAGGTTTATCCAAACCTTAACGCCGATTTTTCCATACTGCGTATCAGCTTCTGCAAAACCGTAGTCTATGTTTGCTCTGAGCGTATGGAGTGGCACGTTGCCTTCGCTATACTTCTCGTTTCTTGCGATTTCAGCTCCGCCGAGTCTTCCCGATACGAGAACCTTGATTCCCTTGGCGTTTGCTCTGACGGTTCTGCCGATAGCCTGTTTCATTGCTCTTCTGAAAGATACTCTCTTCTCGAGTGCCTGTGCGATGCTCTCTGCTGTGAGCTGTGCATCAAGTTCGGCTCTTCTGATCTCAACTATGTTGATGTGAGCTGTCTTTCCGGTCATCTTTTCGATGGCCGCCTTGATTTCCGTCGCGCCTGATCCATCTCTTCCGATAATGATGCCCGGCTTGTCTGTCATGATAGAAATCTTGATTGTATTTTCAGCTGTTCTCTCGATTACTGTCTTCGAGATACCTGCGACATAGAGCTTCTTCTTTATAAAAGTTCTAATCTGGTTGTCTTCGATAAGATAGTCTGCAAAGTTTTTCTTATCTGCATACCACTTGGAATCCCAGTCACTGATCACTCCGACTCTTAGTCCATGAGGACTTACTTTTTGACCCATCAGGTAAACCTCCTATTCCTTTTCCCTAAGCGTCACACCAATGTGGCTGCTTCTCTTGAGTATTTTGAATGCTCTTCCCTGTGAACCGGCTCTCCACCTTTTCATCGTGGGACCTTGGTGAGCATAAACTTCTGCTACATAAAGGTTGTCGGGGTTCATGTGATGGTTGGCTTCTGCGTTCGCCGCAGCTGACTGCACAACCTTCTCGATGAGCTCCGAGCCCTTACCCGGTGTGAACTTGAGGATAGTGAGTGCCTCTTCGAGGTCTTTACCTCTGACCAAATCCGTAATAGGCTTCAGCTTGATCGGAGATATTCTGACGTACTTTGCCAGTGCTTTTGCTTCTGCTACTTTAGCTTCGGTTGCCATGTTTTATCTCCTTTCTACTCTGCTGCAGGGGCGGGGGCTGCGGGAGCCGCTGCTGCGGTTTCGCCGGTTGCCGGAACTCCGGCTACCTTCTTGACCCTAGCACTCTTGTCGTTGCCATGCCCTCTATATGTTCTCGTCGGAGCGAATTCTCCGAGTCTGTGTCCTACCATATCTTCCGTGATGTAGACAGGTACGTGTCTTCTGCCATCATATACCGCGATTGTATGACCAACAAACTGCGGGAATATTGTTGACGATCGGGACCATGTCCTGAGCACCTTTTTCTCATTGGATGCATTCAGTTCCTCGATTCTTGCAAGAAGCTTTTTCTCGACGAAGGGTCCTTTTTTAAGTGATCTACCCATTGTGTGATTTTCCTCCTACCTATCTCTGACCACGTCTCTTGACGATGTATTTGTTTGACGGCTTATTCTTCTTCCTTGTCTTGTAACCAAGTGCGGGCTTGCCCCAAGGAGTAACAGGACCGACTCTACCGATACCGGTCTTTCCTTCACCACCACCGTGTGGATGGTCGTTTGGATTCATGACCGAACCTCTGACCGTCGGTCTGATGCCCATGTGCCTTTTTCTACCGGCTTTGCCTATCTTGATGTTTGCATGGTCGTTGTTGCCAACTTCGCCTATGGTAGCTCTGCATTCGATGCGAACTCTTCTGACTTCCGATGAAGGAAGCTTGACCTGTGCGTAGTCGCCCTCTTTTGCCATGAGCTGTGCTGAGTTGCCTGCAGACCTTGCAATCTGCGCACCCTTGCCTGGCTTGAGTTCGAGGTTGTGGATGATTGTACCCACCGGAATATTTAGAAGTGGAAGTGCATTACCGACAACGATGTCAGCGTCCGCGCCCGAGAAGATCTTCTGTCCAACCTTGAGTCCAGTCGGTGCGATGATGTATCTCTTCTCGCCGTCCGCGTAGACGATGAGTGCGATGTTTGCACTTCTGTTTGGATCGTACTCTATAGTAGAAACTGTGCCGGGGATACCGTCCTTGTCTCTCTTGAAGTCGATGATTCTGTACTTCGGTCTGTAGCCGCCACCTCTGTGGCGAACTGTGATTTTACCTCTGACATTGCGACCTGAATGTTTCTTCAGCGTAACAGTCAGACTCTTTTCCGGCTCATTTCCAGTCGTGATCTCCTCGAAGGTGGAGGTCGTCATTCCTCTAAGACCCGGAGTTGTCGGATTGTATTTTTTGATACCCATGTTCCGTCTCCTCCTTATAGACTCTGGAAGAATTCGATTTCCTTACTGTTCTCAGTAAGGGTAACGATTGCCTTTTTGGTGGCAGCCGTCATACCGGAGGTTCTTCCCATTTTCTTCATCTTGCCCGGGACGTTCATGATATTGACCTTGGCAACTTCAATCCCGAAAATTTCTTCGAGCGCATGCTTCACTTCAGTTTTGTTTGCGTCTGTCGCAACTTTGAAGGTGTACTTTCTGTTCTGTGCATCGTCCATGCTTCTCTCAGAGATGACAGGCTTAATTATCACATCATATGCTGTTCTCATTATGCATACACCTCCTGAATCTTCTCTACCGCATCCTTGCTCACGATGAAACTCACATGATTGAGAATGTCATACACGTTGAGCTCACCGACAGTTGTCGTCTTCACACCCTGAATGTTCGATGCCGATTTGATTGTGTTCAAATCATTTTCGGCAGTAACGATAAGGGCTTTCTTTCCCGCCGAGACATTGCTGAGAAATGCAATCGCATCCTTTGTCTTCGGTGCATCGAAAGCGATACTATCGACAACTATGATTTCCTTTTCCTGTACCTTTGAGGTGAGAACCGACTTGAGTGCAAGTCTCTTCACTTTCTTAGGAACGCTGTATCTGTAATCCCGTGGTTTTGGTGCGAACACGATACCGCCGCCTACATGATTGGGAGCTACCGTGCTTCCCTGCCTTGCACGACCGGTGCCCTTCTGTCTGAACGGCTTTCTGCCTCCGCCTCTGACTTCTGAACGGGTCTTTGCCGACTGCGTGCCCTGTCTCTGGTTTGCCAGATAATTTTTCACTACTTCGTGGACGGCGTATTCACTGACCTCGATACCGAAGATGTCATCCGAAAGGACAATATCACCGGCGGGGCTGCCATCCATCTTTAGCACTTTTACCTTTGCCATTTATGCTGCCCTCTCTTTCTACTCGCCCTTAACGGCGTACTTTACGCGAACTATACTGCCTCTGCCGCCGGGGACAGCTCCCTTGACGAGCAAGATATTTCTTTCAGGAATGACCTTGATGAGTTCGATGTTCTGAACTGTAACGGTGTCTCTACCCATTCTACCCGGGCCTTTGTTTCCTTTGAATACTCTCGAAGGATAGGTACCGGCTGCGAGCGCTCCAGGGAGTCTCTTATGCTTTGAACCGTGGCCCATAGGTCCTCTGTGGTGCCCGTGTCTCTTGATGTTTCCCTGTGTGCCCTTACCCTTTGATGTGCCTGTTACGTCGAGCTTCTTGCCCTCTTCGAAATCGGAGACCGTGATGACCTGACCTGCTTCATAGGTTTCGCCCTCTTCAAGTCTGATTTCGGCGAGGTGCTTCTTCAGTGGAGCTTCCCATTTTGCGAAATGACCTTGGGTCGGCTTGTTTGCTCTCTGCTCCTTCTGATCAACATAGCCAATCTGAACGGCGTCATAGCCATCAGTCTCGACCGTCTTGATCTGAGTAACAGTGTTGGGGCCTGCTTCGATAACTGTAACGGGTATCGAAACGCCCTCTTCTGTGAAGATTTGCGTCATGCCTATCTTCGTTCCCAGTATTGTCTTCATTAATACTTCCTTTCCTACAGCGGAACGCTCTGCTTGTCTCTCAGCATTTGCGTTCTTACTAAGAACAATAACTTACAGTTTAATCTCGATGTCTACGCCCGCGGGCAAATCGAGATTCATCATGGCATCCGTTGTCTTCGGGGTTGCGTGCGAAAGAACGATGAGTCTCTTGTGAGTCCTCTGCTCGAACTGCTCCCTGCTATCCTTGTACTTGTGAACAGCTCTCAGTATCGTCGTGATTTCCTTCTCCGTGGGGAGAGGAATCGGCCCTGACACATCTGCGCCGTTTCTCTTTGCAGTCTCAGCGATATCCGCTGCTGCCTTGTCAAGAATCTCCGGCTCGTAAGCCTTAAGGCGAATTCTTATCTGTTGTTGCTCTGCCATTTTTACCTCCTGATAAATCCTTTTCACAATTTTTGGACTATTCTTCTTGTGTGGAATCCCTTGCATCTTCTCGGGACACCCTCGCCCTTCTCATGGAAGGACAGTTCTCGGCAGAAATTACCTGATAGCCCAGCAACCTCCCGCCTCATTGCCTTTTTCGTTTTCCGCTATCCATTGCAGACATTATCTTGTCATTGCGGGCTTGACCCGCAATCCATATCCGCTATTTTTGCGCAAGACGACACTAGCGCAAATTTGCGCGAGTTCTATGATTATATATGAGGCAAAATGACAACGCAACACTTTTTTTGAACTTTTTCGCGTTTTTTCAAAGAAAATTATTGAAATTCCAACAATTCAGCCCCGCATCCCTGTCCACGCACTCGGGCGTCAATCAGTATACCATTACTTGTCATTGCGAGCGTAGCGCGGCAATCTACTCTGACATGGAGCTTTGACCCCTCTTGTGTTAGAATAGTCAAAACTGAGCAATTTCTCGATGACTGGGGGTGAGCGACTTGGAATATGTATTGATGCACAGGAGTAATGAAGTAGCGGTGCTCGATATAGACAGCGACACGAGTGCGATTTTGAATATCGATGAGGTCAAAAGGCCCGAGCACCTTCCGATTGGCGTTCTTGACAAAGATGGCAAGGTCAATCGAAAGGCACTGAACGAGTGGTGGATGTCTCGCGCCATTCCTGCGAGCCGTTCCGGACTAAGAGAAGCCTTAGAAATCATGAAGGTCTCGCCTCCTGCATTATTACTCACGAAGTGTTTCGGTCTTTCCCTTTCCGACCAGTACTGGGTGAAGCCAAAGGCAAAAGATATAGAGTGGAAGGATGTCAATTTCTTTGAAAACAGTTTTTCAGAGGATGTTGGCAACGCATTGTTTGGAAGAGCCCACGAGGGGGCAAATCTTGATTTGATGTCGCCTGACAATACAACGGATGGCTGGCTGAAAAAGAAGTGGATCATTGCAGATGGCAAGAGAATGCTCGTAAAGGGAGGAAGTGCACCTGCTTTTCAGGAGCCGTTAAACGAGGCTATTGCTTCAATCTTGATGGACAGACTGAATATCCCGCATATTCCTTACACAGTGGAGTGGGAAGGCGGGCAGCCGCTCAGCGTATGCGAGGACTTCATCACGCCCGAAACCGAGCTTGTCAGCGCTTGGTATGTCCGCGGAACGCGAAAAAAGCCCGGGCACATTTCCGAATATCAGCATTACATAGATGCTTGCGAGGCCCTGAGAATTCCTGACGTGAAATCACAGGTAGACCGCATGATAGTCATTGACTTTCTCATGGTGAATACGGATAGACATTTGAACAATTTCGGTGCTATACGCAATGCGGAAACGCTGGAATGGCTTGGAGCCGCGCCCATATTTGATACGGGCACTGCCTTGTGGCACGATGGGCTTTCACATATGATTCGTCCAAGAGCTGATGTTGAAAGCAAGCCGTTCAGAAGTAGACACGGTGAGCAGATTAAGCTGGTTACTGATTTCAGTTGGTTGGATATTTCAGTTCTGAAAGACGCTCCAGACGAGTTCTCGGAAATTCTAAAGCAAAGTCCATATATAGATGACCAGCGGCGCGATGCCCTGTGTTCTGCACTGAAGATTCGCATACAAATGCTAGAAGAAGCAAAGTCCCAAACAGCGATTTAGACATCATTTTTTGGTGGGACTTTCTATCTCCAGATTGTCGAGGGCAAAGTTGCAGCACTGGACTACTAAGTTGTTGATGGAGACATTTTCTCTCTGAGCGGTCTTCTCCAAGTTATGTATAAGCTCTATGGGAAGACGAAAAGTCCGGTTTGCGTACTCTTGTTTTTTGATATTGAACTTCATTGTATCCTCCTTTGCCAGTGCGTTCTAGTCCATTTCATATTAAAAGAATACATATTTTTATACATGCAATATACCTGATATATTTCCACATAAAATTATATTGCACTATTTGCGTGGTTCGTATATTATTTATTCATGCGTTACAAATCAAAAATGTTTGTTTAATTTTATGAAAGGATACCAAGATTATGGGAAATAATGAGGAATTAACTAAGCTAGAAGAACTATGGTCATCAGGCGTTCTAAGCAATGAAGAGTATGATGCCGCTAAGAAAAGACTTTCCACAACAAAGGCTACTGAAGGTGAAAACAATACTGGAGTGTACAACAATCAAATGAGCGAACCTACGGAGGAAAATTCCATCGTACAAATTCCCCAAAAAACACCTTTATATAAAAAGTGGTGGTTTTGGCTGATAATTATCGTCGTTGCTATTATTTGTATAATCTCTGTTATAGGTGGTGACGATGGCAATACAACGCCAACTTCTGATGATAGTTCCACGGAAACAGAATCTGATGCAACTGTCGATGCCGAAGCTGAAGAAAAAGCAAAAGTTCAGGCGGAAGCCGATGCAAAGGCTCAGGCAGAAGCTGACGCAAAAGCCCAAGAAGAAGCTGAGGCAAAGGCTCAGGCCACCGCAGAAGCGAAAATAAATTCGGCACCAATTGAATATCGTGACTTGTTTAAGGGTGGAGAAGCTCTAGCGGGAAACTATTACAGACTGGAAGGTGAAATCATACAAGATGCCGGAGATGGCACCTATAGAGTAAACATTACTAAAACTGGCACTTACTCAACTTTCTACCAAGACACAATTTTGATTTTTGTTACAGGCGATACACCTGAAAAGTTGATTGAAGATGATGTTATCAATTTTGTAGGAATTTCTGCTGGCAATTATCGCTATGAAACAACCATGGGGGGAACGAATGAAGTTCCATTATTATTGGTGGATGGTCTAGACGTTCAAGTCGTTGGTACTACCAGATAGTCGATATTACTTATATCACCAAGCGTGCAGTTTATCAAATTGCACGCTTTTACTAATCCTGTGTTTCGTTGTATTCGTTGAATATGCGGGGGTAATCTGTTCTTGAGTCGGCTATGTGGGATATGAAGACGCACTCCCCTATCAGCCTGTAGAAGCATAAATGATTGCCGACTATCAGCATACGATAGCCCGCTATACGAAGGACTTTGTCTTTACAGACCAGACCTAACTTCGGGTTGTCAGCCAGAGATTCGATGCTGCCGCGAAGCCTATCTGTAATTTTTTTCGCTGCCTCGGGCCCCGACAATGCAAAATACACATAGGCAATTTCTTCTATCTCACGTTTGGCAGGTGGCAAAACCTTTATGGTATATCTATCGCTTGTCATAGAGTTTATCTATTTCTTCCCATGCTTCAGCGACGGAAAAGGCCTTTTCGCCGGAGAGTCTCGACTGCTCGGCGTAGTCAAGGCGTTCCTTGAGCCTGATGCTTTCTTCACGCCTTTCAAATGCGTCGATACTCATCACGACAATATCGCCCTCACCATTTTTTGTAATGTAAATTGGTTCTCCCGAATTTTGGGCAAGCTCCGAAATCGATAAGTAATCGTTTCTCAAACTCGTCGATGACTTAATTATCACTCACGCACCTCCATTACACCCCAATGAATTATTATGATAGAATTCTACCACAATAATTTACAAATCTCCAGTAAAGAAATACGCGGGGGAAATGCGGAAGCCCCGCTTTTGCTTGCGGGGCTTCTTGTGAAAGGGTTGAAGTATTGTTGTTTGCTTTTTTGGGGGAGATGGACGGGGAGCGACCGTATTACTCATCTAGTCATTATTCCAAATTAAGGCAAGGAAATATCGATATTAACGGTCTCAATTTCTTTGGTGTCTATATACGGTCACATTAGGTGCCCCGTCCATCACAATAGGGTGCTTATGCCTATCGTCAATATAAGCATAATCTTTATAGCTGGTGTAGAGTCAAGGGGTAATTCTATCTTTTTTTACTTCTTTTTTGGTCTTTTTTTTCGGTGGAATTATTCCTGAATTTGTTGTATCATTTATAGTAGTGGAGATTCTTTCGATTTATCATCTGGGTTAAGACATATGCATGGGGCACAAGAAAGAGAAGAAACAAAATTATATCTGATTGGTGGCGTGGCAGAATTGCTAGGCATACCAATGCGCACAATTCACTATTACGAAAAAATAGGATTGATCAGGCCATACTTCACGGATCCCGAAACGCGTTACCGTTACTATACGATACGTGAAATTTACCTGCTTGACAAGATCAGGCAATTGGGCAAGGATTCCAATATGCCGCTCAAGCAGATTTCCGAATATCTTGATAGCAAGGCTTCGGCGGCTGAACTTGCGAATATACTGGAAACGCAGCTCAGCGAAGTTGAGACGAAGATTGAAGATTTGCAGGATCGTAAGGCATTCACAAAACGCAAAATCAATGCGCTCCGAAACATTCCGAATGAATTCAACGTGGTCAGCGTCTGCGATTTGCCGGAGCGGACGATTCATGTAACCGACGTGAAGGCGGAGACCACCGAGCAGAGATTTGACGCGATGCTGAGAATACTCACCTCTCATGGCCACCGCTTTGAGGCGGCGTATTACATGGTGGACCATCTCAATCGCAAGTCGTTCGAGCTCGACCTCAAGTCCTCCTCGCTCTTTGGACTGAACGACATCAAATCCGGCGAGAATTTTCACACCATTACTATACCTGAGGGCCGATATGCGAAGGCTGATTACAAGGTGATGAGCGACGGACGGAACTCGGCTCTCCAGTCGTTGAAAGAATACTTTGAATATGAAAATTTGACGCCAGCCAAGAAGATTGTTACGACGGGCAACATTTTTAATGCGGCATCTGTCCATATTGATGACTACTATTTGACACTTGAGCTGCGAATCGAAAGTCGGACGTAGGAAATTCCGAGACAAAATCATCAAGATTTGATATGTGAAAGCCCCTTAGGGCGGGTTTAAGGGGCTTTCAGAACTAATGGAGAGAAATATAATAGTGTATTGGCGAATTGAACAGTAGATTGTGAAGTAAGGGCCAATCCGCTCTCCCATTGTCAATTATAGCCTACCCTTTATAGTTGGTGTAGAGTCAAGGCTTTTTTCAATAATGTTTTTTTCGCCTACCCTATATCCGGTAATGTTGCGAAGGATTTTTCCAAATCGGCGTCCGATGGGATGTGATCAGTCATCGTGCCGTTGTTGAACTGCTCATATGCTACCATGTCGAAATAGCCGGTGCCGGTGAGGCCGAACAGAATTGTCTTCTCCTCGCCTGTCTCCTTGCACTTCAGAGCCTCGTCGATCGCCGCTCTTATCGCATGCGAAGATTCGGGGGCAGGAAGTATCGTCTCGTATTTCGCGAAGAGTTTGGCAGCTTCAAATACCGCCGTTTGCTCGACCGATACGGCCTCCATATATCCATCGTGATAAAGTTTCGAGAGTATCGGGCTCATGCCGTGATACCTCAATCCGCCCGCGTGATTTGCAGATGGCTTGAAGCCCGCGCCGAGCGTATACATCTTTGCAAGCGGCGTGGTCTTTCCCGTGTCGCAGAAGTCGTAGGCGTATTTGCCGCGTGTGAGCGATGGGCAGGACGCCGGCTCGACCGCTACTATACGCGGATTTCTGTCGCCTTTTATCTTGTCCCTCATGAACGGAGCAATCAGACCTCCGAGATTTGACCCGCCACCCGCACAGCCTATGACGATGTCAGGATATTCGCCGAGTTTGTTCAGTGCAATCTCCGTTTCGAGTCCGATGATGGACTGATGCAGTAACACCTGATTGAGCACAGAACCGAGCACATATTTGTAACCTTCCGATGTAACGGCGACCTCTACGGCCTCCGATATTGCCGTGCCGAGGCTTCCGCTATTGTCCGGATCCTCTTCGAGTATCGCGCGGCCAACGTTCGTCGTGTCGGACGGGCTCGCTATCACCTTTGCGTCGAAGGTCTCCATTATCGCCTTCCTGAAAGGCTTCTGCTGATAGGATACCTTGACCATGTAGACCACGAGATCAAGACCGAAATACGAGGCGGCTTCAGCGAGCGCCGTGCCCCACTGACCTGCACCGGTCTCGGTTGTCATACCCTTGAGTCCCTGATCTTTTGCGTAATAAGCCTGCGCTATTGCAGAATTGAGTTTGTGACTTCCGGACGTGTTGTTTCCCTCGAACTTGTAGTAAATCTTCGCCGGTGTCCCTAGCTGCTTTTCAAGATTGTAAGCCCTACAAAGCGGCGAAGGCCTATAAATTTTGTAAAGCTCAAGGACGTCCTCGGGAATGTCAACAAACCTTGTTTCGCTATCGAGTTCCTGATGCGCCAGCTTCTCGCAAAATACGGGATAGAGCTCAGGCTCCGTGATTGGCTGACCCGTGCCAGGATTGAGCATCGCGTCGGGCTGCTCCTTCATGTCAGCTCTGAGATTGTACCATTGAGTTGGAATCTCGTCTTCGCTCAGATATAACCGATGTGGGATTTTCGTTTGATTGCTCATAATAATATTTCCTTTTCATGCATTGTTTTCCAGGAACACCTCTGCAGCGTTTCCCCAAGTGTCTAGTAGCCCCTAAAGTTTAGCACAAAGCAAGGCTTTCGCCAATCGTATTTGCACAAAGGGACTTTTCGTTTGTGTAATCAATCGAGTAGGAGGTAGCCCATTAATTGGGCTACCGACCTCTCACACCACCGTGCGTACCGTTCGGTACACGGCGGTTCAATAGCGTGAGTGCACTGCCTCGTATTTCTTGGATATGT
>JAISKC010000014.1 GCA_031261345.1 Eubacteriales Family XIII. Incertae Sedis bacterium
CTTATTCACACAATAAAACCGGAGGAAATATTTAATATGAAATTTGATGTAATTGTTGGTAATCCACCGTATCAGTTGAGCGACGGAGGTGCTCAAGCAAGTGCAATGCCGATTTATCAAAAGTTTGTTGAGAAAGCAAAAAAACTGAATCCACGGTACTTAACTATGATTATTCCCGCGAGGTGGTATGCAGGCGGAAAGGGTCTGGATTCATTCCGTAATGATATGCTAAATGATAATAGAATTAGAATACTTCATGATTATATCAACGCAAGTGATTGTTTTGCTGGTGTAGAAATCAAAGGCGGCGTATGTTATTTTTTATGGAATCGAGATAATAGGGGTAATTGTGAAGTTGTCACGCATAAAGGCAATAATATAATATCGTTGGCAGAACGTCCTCTGTTGGAAAACGGAATAGATGTATTTATTCGATACAATGAGGCAATTTCAATATTGCATAAGATTGCCGAAAAAAAGGAATTATCATTTGCAGATTGCATAAGTGCACGAAAACCATTTGGGCTCGCTACTAATTTTAGTGACTTCAAAAGTGATCCATTCCAAACTTCCATCAAGATTTATGCTAATAAAAAAACGGGATACATTTCGCCTAATAAACTTGAGCGAAACGCTGCATGGGTCAATAAATATAAAATATATATGCCTGAAGCAATAGGTAGTGGCAATATGAAAGATTACAGGCTAAAGCCAATAATGGGTGAGCCCGGAACTTGTTGTACTGAAACGTATCTGGTATTGGGTACATTTGACACTATAGCGGAGGCAAATAATGCACTTTCATATATTAGTACCGACTTGTTCCATTTTTTACTTGGAATAAAAAAGATAACACAACATACGACACAAGCAGTCTATCAATTTATTCCCACCCAAGATTTCGCTGAGCCGTGGACAGATGAAAAACTATACATCAAGTATGGGATAACCGAGGATGAACAAGCATTTATCGAAAGTATGATACGTCCAATGGATTTAGGCGGTGGTAGCGATGAGTAATATGATTTGGAGTGAAGATATTAACACAATAGAAGATGAGCAAATTCGCGATTATCTGTTGTTAGAAGATAAAATTCAAAATCATCTAGCATTGATGCATTGGGATATGATTAGTAAATTTAAGGCTACACACCAAGTGATTTGCAAGAATAATATGTTTGACTTAGTACAATTTATTAGCTACCCACAGGATGACGAACAGCTTCGCGCAGAAATTATAATGTCGGATCAACGAGAACTTCACCCATATTGCCTGCAGCTTCAAGCAAAGCTATTTAATTATGTTGCTTCTTGTATGCAAGTTGTTGAACACTCTCGACGTATAACAGGTAGCCATAATAAAGAACAGTTAGAGGACTATTATAAAGTGAAGAATGAAAATTCCTCAAATGAACATTATATAGTTCAAAAATACAGAAACCACGCAACTCATTGTGCGCTATTACCGTTGTTCGTAAACGTTTTATTTCAGCCAAACCAGTGTGCATATAAACAACCGATTCAATTTGAAATTGATAACGAAAAAATAGAAGGAAAACACGAAACGAAAGCGGGAATTATATCAACAGAGGTGCTTCCTTCAAAGACAATTATCATTGAATTGATTAATGAGCATTGGGTAAAATTCGATGCAATAAATTCAGCACTTATAGACAACCTTATAAATATCCATCAAGAAGAATTCGACAAATACATTGGATTGGTAAAAAAGAGTGGAGAATTCGAAAAAGTAGCAAAAGCAAAGAATGAGGTCTTTTCTTCACGAGAATGGCTTAATTCACAATTTTTAGAGGAATATGAGAAAACCAAGGTTCGTGATGGCAAGGAAATAAAATGATTGTTATAAGTATTTCTGCTAATTCTGAGTTTCGCGAATATCAACTACCAAGGATAACTCGGAAGTTCAAAGTGGGGGCATATAGTCATGTATAAAGACCTGTTCCCACTGCGTCCAGAAGCGCACCCAATGATATATGCCTACGAGGACAGCAACCCCGAATACCAGGGCTTACTGAAAGTCGGCTATACCACCATCAACGTAGAACAACGTGTCGCACAGCAGTACCCTACAAAACGTCCAGACGGGAAAGTGCCTTATCGTATCGTCTTCGCTGAATCCGCCATGTATTCCGATGGCGGTAATTTCAGTGACCACGATGTTCACCGCGCCCTTGCTCGGCGAGGAAATGAGGGTGTGGGTGGCGAGTGGTTTCGCTGTACCGTGAATGAACTCACCGCAACGTATATAGCCGTCCGTGACCGTGCGCTAAACATCGAAAATCGTACACGTGATTTTTCCATGCGCCCGGAACAGGATGAGGCCGTAAGCAAGACGATTGAATACTACAAGTCTGCTGACAAAGAGACTGGTACTCGAACAGCGAAATTCTTGTGGAACGCAAAAATGCGTTTTGGCAAGACTTTCGCTTCGTATCAGCTTGCAAAACGTATGGGGTTGAAAAAGATACTGGTCCTCACGTTCAAGCCTGCTGTGCAAAGTGCGTGGGAGGAAGATTTGAATACTCACGTTGACTTTGAGGGGTGGCAGTTCATCAGCCGCACATCGGAACTGACATGGGACGCTGCCGATAAGTCACGTCCTGTGGTCTGCTTCGGCTCCTTTCAGGACTACCTCGGCACCAATGATAATGGTGGTATCAAGGTAAAGAACGAGTGGGTTCATACGACGAATTGGGATTTGGTCATCTTCGACGAATACCATTTCGGCGCATGGAGAGAAAATGCTAAGAAACTATTTGAATCTGAGGATGAGGACAACTACGAAACCATAGACATCGAGACTTATGCAAAAGACGAAGAAGGCAATGCCATCAACGAAACATTCCTACCTATTACCACTCTGCACTATCTATACTTGTCGGGGACACCGTTTCGGGCGATAAACTCCGGCGAGTTCATCGAAGAACAGATTTATAACTGGACATACTCCGATGAACAGCGAGCAAAAGAGCACTGGATAGAGCCACCGGAAAATCCATATGCGGCACTCCCGCGCATGGTGATGATGACCTACAAAATTCCGGACAGTATACGCCAGATTGCCATGCAGGGAGAGTTCGATGAGTTTGACCTCAATGTATTCTTCTCAGCAGAGGGTAAGGGTGAAGAAGCTAAATTCAAGTTTGAAGACTACGTTCAAAAATGGCTCGATCTGATACGTGGCGCATACCTTGGTACAACTACCGACGATTTGAAGCTCGGCGCAAAAAAACCGGAAATGCCATTCTCAAACAGTCGCCTCTTGTCGATACTGACGCATACGTTGTGGTTTCTTCCTAATGTCGCATCATGTTTTGCCATGCGAAACTTGCTCTTGCAAAAGCACAACACATTCTTTCATGATTACCATATAAACGTTTGTGCCGGAATTGGTGCGGGTATCGGTCTTGCCGCACTCGCCCCTGTTCAGAAGTCGATGGGCGACCCGTTGAAAACAAAGACCATCACATTATCATGCGGTAAGCTCACAACAGGTGTGACGGTAAAGCCGTGGACTGGTATCTTCATGCTTCGCAACCTATCCAGTCCCGAAACATACTTCCAAGCGGCTTTCCGTGTTCAAAGTCCGTGGGAGGTTGACACAAGCACGAATAAGCGCGAGATAATGAAGCGCGAGTGCTATGTCTTCGATTTCGCACTCGACCGCGCACTCCGGCAGATTTCCGATTACAGTTGTCGTCTTGATATAAATGAGAGCAATCCGGAAAAGAAAGTAGCAGAGTTTATCAGTTTCCTGCCTGTCATAGCCTACGATGGTTCGACAATGAAGCAAATTAGCGCAAGCGACATTCTTGACATCGCTATGGCTGGAACATCTGCCACACTACTTGCCCGTCGATGGGAGAGCGCATTACTCGTAAATGTGGATAACGATACGCTAGCCCGTTTAATGGCGAGCGAGGCCGCTATGAAGGCGTTGATGAGCATAGAGGGTTTCCGTAGCTTGAATAGCGAAATCAACGAAATCATCATCGCGTCGGAGAAAGTAAAGAAAGCCAAAGCCTCTGGTGAGAAGATGACCCCGAAAGAAAAGAAGGAACTGACGGAAGCTGAAAAGGAATACAAATCTAAGCGCAAGTTGATTCAGGAGAAGTTAATCAAATTCGCTACCCGTGTACCCGTGTTCATGTATCTGACAGACTTCCGCGAGTACAGCTTGAATGATGTTATCACACAGTTGGAGCAGGGACTGTTCAAGCGTGTTACAGGATTGGACGTAAAGGACTTTGAGTTACTTGTATCACTCGGCGTGTTCAACGGTGCGTTGATGAACGACGCGGTGTATAAGTTCAAACGGTATGAGGATTCTAGCTTATCCTACACCGGAATTGACAAGCACGAGGAAGAATCCGTCGGGGGTTGGGACACTGTGCTTACGCGGGACGAATACGACCGCCTTTTTGGTTCACAGCAGGTATCTATGTCTGAGGTGGTTCAAGTGTTCGAGGATTTGCCAGAGGAGCAAAAGGTCGTTATTACCTCCTCTGTTTCATCGAACAAACCATACACGGAAGCTACGGTTCAGACCCCGCTTTCAAAAGTCCCTAGCAATACAAAGTCGTCTGTAAATGCCACCAAAACCGAAGATGAAAAGCCGCAGATTGATTTATCTAATGTGAAGTCCGGCGCATCTGTCATTCATAAATCATTTGGCGAGGGTATCGTTACAAAGATTGGCGAAGAAAAGATATATGTTTCATTCGGCAAAGCCGAGAAAATGTTTCAGTACCCAAGTGCATTTGAAAATGGATTTTTGTGGGTGAAGAAGCGAATAGAGATTATTGAATAACTGGAATATCATTTCAGCAACAAATATGAATTTTTGAAAAGGAGATAAGTATAGATGAAACATATATGTACGTTAGTAACCGTAGAGGATATCGAGAAATCGAAATCGTTTTGTGATTGATGGGATGAAATCAATATCGAATGAAGCGGAGGACCTGACATGGCACTATCTGTTCTGACATATTCAGCACGATATGATATACTTCGGAAATATGAGAGAGATAGTAGCGAATGTAATCATTCCGACAAATTTAGATAATCCGCTTGAGGCACATGAAATTGAAGCAGCATGGATTATTGCAAAACATTATAATGAGGTAGTAGAATTTTTAAGACCTATTGATGGATATCGTGTGAAAACTGCGGATTTAGTAATGAATGGAGTTATCTGGGAGGTGAAGAGCCCAATCGGAAAGTCAAAGAATACTGTTGAATATACAATGCGTAGAGCTGGAAAACAGTCTAAATATCTTATCTTTGACGGACGACGAGCACCGCTTACAGATGGTTTTATTGAGAAGAAAATAGTTTTTGAGCTGGGTAAAAGGCGAACAATAAAAAAAGTTGTCTATATTCGAAAAAATAAAGAAGTCATTGAACTTATTGACTAAATGTAGTATATTGAAAATACAAGGTGACCGGGCGACTCGGATGGGTCGTCAAAGGAGTATCTTGTAAGTAAAGTATAAATGCCCGGTGAGCAATCACTGGGCATTTTTGTACTCAACTGTATATCAAGGGCATCCCTCTACCGTGCAGGTTCTATAATAAAAATCTATGGATATTCTAAATTGAGCATTCACTTCAAGATGAGTGTTTTTTGCGACGGCACGCACCCTGCAATTATATGAAGAATGATAATAACTGATCAAAAATACTATGGTCATAATGGCGACAGGAGAAAAATCCTGTTGTCGTTTTATAACGAACCAGAAGGAGGAAATGTCTTCCGAGGGCACCATGAGTATAAGATCAACTGATGTAGGGAGAAACTTGTATAAATTGCCTTGTATTATGGCACCAAATGTACAAGCGAAAAAGGTGAAACTGTCAGCTTGGTTTCATCAAGACATTTTAAGTTTTCATTTTTAATTCCGCTAACATTTTCCACTCATTCATATCTTCAACTATACTATGATATCCTGGGAAATATTTTGATGCAGAACATCCTTTGTTTAATAGATATTCCCAAATTATTGGGACTTCAGAATATAAAATATTAAACTTAAATATTTTATCTTTTGCAAAAAGTTTTAGCCTATCTTTGTTTACACCTTTCTTTTTTGCCTGTTCTTCGGTTAGTGGCATTTCAATCATTTCATCTATTGCCTTATCTAAGTATTCAAATTCATCATGCCTATATCTCCAATTTATAAAACAACCCTTTTGTGCTGCGAGATTAGGATTTTGATAATAGTTAGGGGTAGTAATTCGTAATTCTGGGCAGCCCAAATCAATATTTGAACTGGAACTGGTTAAATATATTGATAACTTTTTTATAGCGTATTTATCTTTTTTGTCTAACAAATTTTTTACGGCATTTTTTGTAGCAAAATACAATGCACAATCAGAATCGTAAGTCCAATCCAACATTCTTGTTGGAACTCCATAGTGCTGAGCAAGAGCAGCTATATTTTCGATATCATCATCAAAATACCACTCCCCTCTCTTGGACAAAATAGTGGTTGGGGACATAGTTTGAATGTTATCTACATGCCTAAAGTATTTGCTGTCTGGAATTTTAAGTCCATGCAAATTAGCAGTCGTATAGAAATTTTTTAATAATTGAAATTCCGTCTTTATTTTATCATTTCCAAAACTTTGGCTCAGAGGAAAGTTATTTATTAATGTGTCCATATGATTTAATGAATTTTCTCGTGATACGTTTGGTAATAATCTCCAAGAGCTTTCACAATGTCCTCTATATATTCTTCCAATTTGACCTATCTGTCTGCCTGTTGAAATATTTTCCGTATGCTGAACACTCGTCCTAATATCTTCACTTACATACATTAAATATTCGGAGAAAGACAAATCCATTTCTTTTATAGCTTTAATTTCTTCAGTCATATGTGCCCCCTTCAGCAACTTGAAAACTTTCCAACTCTTGGAATGTCGCAGTTAAATCACATTTTTTTAGATCGCTTATTTCCCCCGATTGTTCTTTTCTTAAAACTTGTTGCTTTTAGCGCTTTGTGCTACCTAAGTAATTCTTGACATTTTTTATGTTTCCCTTCAAACGATTAACCGTAGAAAAACTAACTGACAATTCATCTGCAAAAGCCATTTGGCTTAGTCTGGCTTGTTTGCGTATTTGTTTAACTTGTTCGCTAAAATCCACAGCGATTTTTCCTTTCCTTTTTATATTCTTAACTATAGCATTTGCAATAAGTTATTACAAATTATTTGCCGTATGATTATCAATCTACAGTTGTAGCAACTATTCCCTACAAAAATCTGTATTCATTGGTGACTAATGTCATATTGCTACATATATTGATAGTTTTCCTTCATATATGGCAATGTTTCTGTAAGTGCGCAAATTGTTATAAAATTTCAAAACCACTGGTTGCTGGGAAATAAAAAACGGCTTGAACCGTTGTGGTTAGCCGTTTTTTGGTGCCCAGACTCGGAATTGAACCAAGGACACGTAGATTTTCAGTCTACTGCTCTACCAACTGAGCTATCTGGGCATATGCGAAAATTGCAGACGCAAGCAATATTATAGAACAGATGGCGGCTCTTGTCCAGAAATTTTTTCATGTGTTTGCGAGAAAATTTACCCAAAATTTACCCTGTTGCGGCGTCATCATATCTCTAAACCCCATCGTTTTATGATACAATATTTAGTGATTATTCTATTGTTTCGCCGATTAAATGTTGGATTGAATTGGCGAATAGTCTGTCCACTCAGCAAGGCGGCAGGTTCCGCTGATACTGGTGGTATCAGTGGGTTCTGCCAACGCAGTTGAGTGAGCAGAATATCGCCAAGATGTCCAATGTTTAATCGGTGGAGCAATAAATGAAAGAAAAGAGTAGAGATGAGAGAGATAAGGAAGACTACAAAACTCGATAACGTTGGCTACGACATCAGGGGTCCCGTTGCGGATGAGGCTACGAGGATGACAGACGAAGGAATCGATATAATTTCGCTGAACACGGGCAACCCCGCGCCGTTCGGGCTCTACGCGCCGGAGTTCATCGAGGATGCGATCAGCACGGATATAAAAAACACGGAAGGCTATTCTGACAGCAGGGGACTTTACTCGGCGAGGAAGGCGATAGCCGATTACGCAAAATTCAAGGGCATTGATGGTGTGGGCACGAGTGATGTGTATACGGGCAATGGCGTGAGCGAGATGATTTCGATTGCGCTTCAGGCGCTGCTCAACGACGGGGACGAGATTTTGCTTCCGACGCCGGACTACCCGCTTTGGACTTCGGTCGCTACGCTTTGCGGCGGCAGGGCTGTGCACTATATCTGCGATGAAGAGGCCGGTTGGCTTCCGGATATTGATGATATAAAGCGGAAGGTTACTGGCAAGACTAGGGCAATCGTGGTCATCAACCCGAACAATCCGACGGGCGCGCTTTACCCCAAAGAGGTGCTTGAGCAAATCGTGAAGATTGCGGAGCAGAACGACCTCGTACTGTTCTCTGACGAGGTTTATGACAGGCTCGTCTTCAATGGGGAGGAACATATTTCTACGGCTTCGCTGTCCGGTGATGTTTTCACGGTAACTCTGAACGGTCTTTCAAAGTCCCACATGATAGCCGGATTCAGATGTGGCTGGATGAGCTTTTCCGGTAATAGAAAGGTCGCGAAAAACTACATCGAAGGCATCAATATGCTTGCGTCTATGCGTCTTTGTGCGAATGTGCCGGCGCAGTCTGTCATAGCTAGGGCGCTTTCTGACCCTTACAGTGCGAAGCATTTGCTTCAGCCTGGCGGTAGGATTTATGAACAAATGGACCTCATTCACGCTATTGTAAATGACATTCCAGGGCTGTCGGCGGTGAGACCGAAGGCCGGATTTTACATATTTCCAAAAATCGACACAAAGAGATTTAACATCACGGACGACGAGCAATTTGTTCTCGATTTTCTCAGGGAAAAACACGTACTCATGACGCATGGAGGAGGTTTCAACTGGCCGAAACCGGATCACTTCAGGATAGTTTATCTGCCTGAAGTCGGTGAACTGACGCGGATAGCAGACAAAATGCGCTCGTTTTTGAGTACATACAAACAGGAGGTATAAGGGCGGAATGAATTATCAAAAGTTGACGGCGGAGGAATGTCTCAAGGAGCTTTCGGTAAACGAGCAGGTTGGACTTTCTGATGCGGAGGCCTCTGAAAGAATAGAGCAGTATGGGCCGAACGCATTTGCAGAGGCTAAGAAAAAATCGATGGTTCAGCTCTTCTTTGCCCAGCTGAACGACCCGATGATATATATCCTTTTGGCCGCAACACTCGTCTCGGCATTCCTAAAGGAATACACCGATGCGGTGATAATCATAGTGATAGTGCTATTCAATGCCATATTCGGCATGATACAGGAAAGCAAGGCGGAGAAGAGTTTGGAGGCGTTGAAACAGCTTTCGAGTCCGTTTGCGGCCGTTCGCAGAGGCGGGAAGGCGTTCGAAGTACCGGCGTCAGAGCTCGTGCCTGGTGATATCGTCTTGCTTGAAGCGGGGCGCGTCGTGCCGGCGGACATCAGGCTCATTACTGCCGTCAATCTCAAGATTGAAGAGAGCGCACTTACCGGCGAATCCGTCCCCGTGGACAAGGACGCGTCGTTTTTGGGCGATGATGACACGGGTATCGGCGACCGAATCAACATGGCGTATCTTTCCACGAGCGTCGCTTATGGGCGTGGCACCGGCGTCGTAGTCGGCACCGGCATGTCCACCGAAATGGGCAAAATAGCCAAGATGATTACCGATGAAAAAAGCACGCTCACACCACTTCAAAAGAAACTCGCGGGGCTCAGCAAAGTTCTCGGCATCCTCGCCCTCATCATATGTGCGGCTTTGTTCGGCGTCGCCCTCATACAGGGAAGAGATGTCATGGAAATGCTTCTCACGGCGATAAGCCTTGCGGTGGCGGCCATTCCGGAGGGTCTGCCGGCTGTGGTTACAATAGTGCTCGCATTGGGCGTGCAGCGAATGGTCAAGGTCAACACTATCGTCAGGAAACTTCCGGCGGTCGAGACGCTCGGCTCGGTCAGCGTGGTCTGCTCGGACAAGACTGGCACGCTCACGCAGAACAAAATGACGGTTCAAATGATTTATCAGGAGGGAAATTTGATCCCCGTTTCGGCGGCAGAATACAATGATTTCAAGCTCCTTATCGATGGATTTGTTTTGTGCACGGACGCGGAGGTCAGCTCCGACGGCGACAGGATAGGCGACCCGACAGAGCTGGCATTACTCGATCTTGGGATAGCCAAGAAGGTTACTAAGGAAGAACTCGAGGTGGCTATGCCGAGGGTCAACGAACTGGCGTTCGACTCGGAGCGGAAGATGATGACGACCGTTCACAGGCAGGACGACGGCGATGTCCTCTCGTTCACGAAGGGCGCGGTGGACAATATCATCGAGAGGTGCGTCAGTCGGGATTTGACGGGGGCGGCCTTCACCGAGACGGACAAGCGGGAAGTAATGGAAGCGGCGACGGAGATGGCGAACGGTGCCTTGCGCGTGCTCGCTTTGGCTGTCAAGCTCGGGGACGATTCCGCCTCGGAGGACGATTTGACGTTCATCGGCTTGGTCGGCATGATAGATCCGCCCAGACCGGAGGCGGCAGGTGCAGTAACTGAATTTGCGGCGGCTTCGGTGATAACGGTAATGATCACTGGCGATCACAGGGACACGGCCTTTGCTATAGCTAAGGAAATTGGGATAGCGCAGGAGCAGTCGCAGTGCATTTCAGGCGCGGAACTGCAAAACATGACGCAGGAGCAGCTCAACAAAGCCGTGCCGCATCTAAGGGTTTTTGCAAGGGTTTCGCCGGAGCACAAGGTGATGATCGTCAAGGCCTTCCAGTCGCATGGACACATCGTTTCCATGACGGGGGACGGCGTCAACGATGCGCCATCGCTGAAGGCTGCCGACATAGGCGTCGCCATGGGTATCACGGGCACTGACGTCAGCAAGGGCGCCGCCGATATGATTCTCACCGACGACAACTTCGCTACGATAAAGCTCGCTATTCGCGAGGGTAGGAATATATTCAACAACATCAGGGAGTCGGTTCTCTTCCTTTTGTCGTCCAATTTGGGCGAGATTTTCACGATGTTTGTTGCGATTGTGATGGGCTTGTTTTCACCATTGAAGGCCATTCATATCCTGTGGATCAACCTCATTACTGATTCGCTGCCCGCACTTGCCCTCGGCGTAGACCCGCCGGAAGACGACATCATGAAGTACCCGCCGCGCGATTCAAGAGCTGGACTATTCGCAGGCGGCGGCATGGTCGTAACGGTATTGTTCGGTCTGGTCATAGGCATCATCACGCTGGGCTCCTTCCTCTACGTGCCATTTCAGGTGCTGCATGCACAGGGCTTGGAAATCTCGATTTCCGCGATAGATGAGGTGCTCAGGGACCCGCTCATTTACTCCAAGGCCCAGACCTTCGCATTCACTGTGCTCGGCATCTCGCAGCTGTTCAATGCGATAGGATTCAAGAAGTTGCACAAATCGATATTCAAGGTCAATCATCTGCAAAACAAGGTTATGATCGCGGCATTTGTGATAGGCTTTGGACTCCAGATCGCGGTCACGGAAGTGCCGTTCCTCAGCGAGCTTTTCGAAACCTCGAGACTTTCACTGAAAGAATGGTTGTGCCTAACAGCACTTTGCACTACTCCTTTATGGGTGCACGAAATTTATAGACTACTGAGTAGAAAGGGGAAAAAATCATGAAGGATTCGTCAGGGAACAGACTTAGGAGAAATTTGCTGAGGTCTATGCTGGTGCTCGCGATAGTCGCACTCGTCGTTGGCATCATAGCCGTAATTTCCATACTGCATCTGCGTTCGGATATCACCGGTATTCTTAACGAAATCGGGGGACACGAGTCTCTGATTTCGGAATTTACTGCCCATTCGATAAGATATATTATCATCATCGGACTCACTGTGCTCCTCGCCTTCATGCTCGCAGGAATTATTTCATCAAAGCAGGCAAAGTATATCGCCGCACCGCTGAAAAAAGTCGAAACGGCAATGAATTACATAAAGGAAACCGGAAATGTGATGCTGCCTGAGAAATACAAGAAAGATGTCGATAAGTATTTGAAAATAAATAATGAGATTGGGGCATTCGCTATTTCGTTCAAGGCGATGGTTGATGATCTGATTGAAAAAGTCGATGTTTTGAACAAGGTTGCTGCCGGCGATCTCAGCGTCGAGGTCTCTCTCTCCAGCGATGACGATATCGTTGGCAAAAGTATCAATGACGTGATAATGAACACCAGCAGAATCGTGAAGGATGTAACGGATGCCACAAACCAACTATCGATAGGTGCGAGCCAGTTTGCTACCGGAGCTCAGAGCTTGGCGCAGTCCTCATCGGAGCAGTCAGCTACCGTTGATCAGCTCCATATATCCGCTACTAGGATTGCCGAGGAGGCTGAAGAAAACGCGGAGCGGGCTAGCAAGGCGGCCAGTTTTGCCGAGGAAATCGGGCAGAATGCGGGCAAGGGTAGCGTGCATATGAACAAGATGACGGATGCGATGAAGGATATCGCCGATGCGAGTCGTTCGGTCAATATAGTAATAAAGACAATAGAGGAAATAGCATTTCAGACGAATATTCTTTCACTGAATGCGGCTGTTGAGGCCGCTCGTGCAGGGCAGCACGGCAAGGGTTTTGCGGTCGTAGCTGATGAGGTCAGAAATCTCGCGACGAAGAGTTCGGGAGCCGCGAGTGATAGTAATGCTCTCATTTCCGATACCATTTCGAAGACGAGCTTCGGGACGGGTATCGTAGGTGAGGCCAATGCGTCGTTTAATACCATTGAAGAAGGCATAAAGGCTACAAGCAATCTGCTCAGGGACATGGCTGAAGCGGCGGATAAGCAGCGTGAGGCCATCAAGGAAATCAACGACAATGTGTCCGATCTGACGAATGTTGTGTACAACAATAGTGTTACGGCAGAGCAGAGTGCGGCTGCGAGTGAGGAAATGAGTAGCCAGACGGAGCTTTTGCAGTCGCTTGTGGCGACTTTCAAATTGCCGGACGATTTTGCCGTCGCGAAGGAATTGGAGGCTTCATCGGCCGAGCCGGTGGCGAGAGATAGCGAGCCGGTTGAGATTGAAGAAGCCAACTCAGCCATAGGCATATCAGCTGACGAGGGCTTGACTCAGGAAAAGCCGGTTGAGGTGGAAGCCGCCGTTGTGCTGTCGGATCCGTTTGTTCCCGAAGCGCCCGAGGTAGAAGTGCCGCCCGAACCGCGCAAATTGCAGGTACCGCCCGAAGCTGCCTCGTTCTCGCATATAGATTCTATCAATAGCAAGGAGGTCGCATGGGTGGATGATGAGTCAAAGTATTAGACAGGGCGCGTTAACACCCTGCCTACATGCGAAATGATCGGTTGAAATATATTCCCAACTTGCGAATAGTGGAAGTATACAACAATTATGGTATATTATAACATATAATCGATATATACAAAACATTTTCTTTTTTGTATACTCTAATAAGGATATGAGGTGAACCGTGGCAAACGAAGAAAAAGATATTTCAAATTTGAAACCCATCGTCGAACTTACTGAAGCAGAGAAGGCGGCAATTGACGCCGAGATAGACGCTCAGGTCGACGCATATTCCGAAAGCTTTCTGAACGCGAAAGCACTTTACGATGAAGTGAAGGCGCTTCGTCAAGAGCTTGTCGATTGGGGTATTGATGAACGGAAAAAATATATAGAAGATGCCGTCAAGGAACGAGTCGATCGGATAATAAAGACCGGTGGCTATACCATTGCCGAGGCAAATGTCGCGCCTGTGCCTGAAAAGCTCGGGACATCTGAAACGGCTTCTGAATCCGAGCCTGTGGTTGAAACGGAGGTCAAGCCGGTGATACCGCCGGTTCAGCCTGTACAGCCCGTACCTGTAGTTTCCGATGCAGAACCTGAGATCCCAAAGCCTGAGCACGCCGATTCCGAAGCAGAACCTGAAATTCCAAAACCCGAACCCATCGTTGCCAAGAAGCCCGCTCCGCAAGGAAATAAAAAAAGCGGCTCGGTTGGCTTCGTTATCACCCTGATAATACTTCTTCTTGGAGCCGTCGCTTTTTTAGGATACCTCGTAGACGTAGGTGCGATCGGCAGTAACGCAGGATTCCTGTCGGAGTTGTTTTCATAGGTTTTTCCTTGAGAGAGCTCGTCGTAGCTGGTAAATATATCCAGTCGGGGCCGTCGGGAGACTTGTCCTTGACATCGTAACCGCCAAGGTTGTATAATATCTCTTGCACGAAATCGCTACAGATGTGGCCCGCCCAAAAGCCGGAGTGGCGGAATAGGCAGACGCACCGGACTTAAAATCCGGCGGTTCGTGAGAACTGTACCGGTTCGACCCCGGTCTCCGGTACCAGTTAAATAATGACTACGAAAAACAAAATAAGCAGATTTTATAGCGCAGGATTTTTTGTCAAGGTGAGGCGTAGCCTCCGTAGTGGAGCGCCGACGTAAGTCGGACAGGGGCGCAGAGGAAGCGAACGACGACGCGGTGTGGTCAACCACACAAGGAGGAGTAAGCGACGATAAGCCCAAGATTGGCAAAAAAGACAAGATAGAAATGGCGCGGGGTAGAGCAGTTGGTAGCTCGTCGGGCTCATAACCCGGAGGTCACTGGTTCAAGTCCGGTCCCCGCAACCAAGAAAAAACGCTGAGATTCAGGCAATCTCGGCGTTTTGCTTTTACCCGCATTCGCAATAAATTCAGTGAAATAGTACGATTTTGTGGCTTACGAAGCAAGCGCTTGCAATATAGAAAAACGATAAGCTACAGGGAAACTACAGATTCCTATGATATATTTAACTGCGGAGGTATTCACATGACAATAAAAATTTTGCTTGTTGAGGATGACAAGAATATATCAGACACGGTAAAAACCTTTCTTTCCGCGTCCGGTTACAATGTGGATACTTGCTATGATGGAAACGAGGCTTTGGTGAAATTCTATGATAATGTTTATCAGCTTGTGATACTTGACATCATGTTGCCAGGTCTGAATGGACACGAGCTATTGGCGGAGTTTCGTAAGTTGAACAATACTCCTATTCTGATGATGACCGCACTTTCTGACGATGAAAATCAAATTATGGCATTTGATGCAGAAGCGGATGATTATGTGACAAAGCCGTTCAAAATTCAGCTTTTACTGAAACGTGTAGACGCACTGCTTCGGCGTAGTGGCGCATTGGCAAAGGAGATACATTTTGATAAACTGACGCTTTTGCCGGAGGATTTTGAGGCGGTTTACGATAACACGGAACTAATACTAACAATCAAAGAATTTGAAATCCTTATGCTGCTCGTTCAGAACAGAGGTAAAACCTTATCGCATGAAATTATCTTATCTCGCATATGGGGGTACGATTTTGACGGCGATGGCAGTACCGTACATACGCATATAAAAAACTTACGCGCTAAGTTGCCAGAAAACATCATCAAAACGGTACGAGGGGTTGGTTACCGATTGGAGGTGACAGCTCAATGAAAAAACGCAGCCTGTTTATTAAGATTTTTGCTTATACGATGATTTCTATGGCTCTGCTTGTCTGTGTGACGGCAGCTCTCTTTTCTCAACAGTTTATGTCATTTTACAGGACAATGCAGACGCGGGAAATAGTCGCTTCGTATGAACCATTAGTTGGAGAGATTCAACGAGAAAATGGAAGCGAAATTGCTGAATTGGCTGGGCTCTTTCACGGAAACAACCAATCTTTTGAGTTCTTTATTGCGGATAAAGACGGTGAACCGATATACGCCACGCCGAACGCCGATACATCGAGTAACTTTGACGGTGATTTCTATTTTGTCGTGCATAAAGACAAAGACTATACCATTATTGCTCAAAGCAGAACGGGCTTAGAAGCGTTCTATAATGATTTGATTATCCGCGCAATCACCGCGTTTGCTGTTCTGCTTGCTCTCTGCGTCCTTTGCGCGTATATATTTGCGCGTCAAATGACGAGGCCAATCAAGCAGTTGGCGAATAGTGCCGGAAAAATGGCACGACTTGAAGATGTGCCGCAAGAACCTGAACGTCGTGATGAATTGGGCGATCTGGCGCGGGACATTCATGCCATGTACGAAAAGCTTAAAGAAACCATTGCGGGGCAGAGGGATGAAATCCTGCGGGAGCGGGAAATGGAAGAA
>JAISKC010000029.1 GCA_031261345.1 Eubacteriales Family XIII. Incertae Sedis bacterium
ATATACCCACTTTTTCGGGTTTTAAACATTTTTTTTCGAAAAAGTCCCCAAATCGGCTAAAAAAAATCAAGACTAGATATGTTCTCAAATAAATGCTTTTGGCTCTGGGCGCAAACCCACACCAATTATCCCCCGCATATATTAGAGAACCGACTAGTCCAAAAAATCCTGCTTTTTGTTCCCGATTATTTTACTATACCCCCCAAATAAGAAATCCAGCACAAATAAAAGTAAAGTTTTAGTGAATTTTCACCCACAAAAACCCCTGCCAAAGCCCGTTACATCCCGTTCCATTTGCCAAATTCACAAAAAATCCCCCACAAAAAAGTGAAAATCGTAAACAAAACGGGAACGTCCCCTTGTGTAATTTATAGGGCGGAAAGTTTTTTGAATTCGCCTGTCAGCGTTTGGTAAAGTTCGCTGTATAGCTCGAAGTAGGGTTTGTAGGCCTTCGTGTGCCCTTCAATAGGCTCAAGCGTGCTACCTATTTGAACGATGTTCTCGCAGGCCTCGCTCGCGTCTTTGAATATTCCCGCGCCGATACTCGCCAGTATAGCCGCACCCATAGCCGCGCCCTCGTCGTGAGCAAGCGTATGCACCGGACATTCGTAGAGGTCCGCGAGCATCTGCCGCCAAAACGGACTCTTGCCGCCGCCGCCCGTGATGACCATATTACCAACGGAAACGCCCATCTCCCGAAATACGTTCAGACATTCGAGCTGTGAAAATGCCACGCCCTCCATGACGGAACGAATCATGTTCGCCCGCGTGTGGATTGCGGATAGACCGAAGAACACGCCTCTCGCGTCGGGGTCAGGGTGCGGCGATCGCTCGCCCATCAAATAGGGAAGGAATAGGAGCCTGTCCGAACCCTCAGGGATTTTCAGAGCCAACTCGCTCATGATGTCGTAAGCGTCCCTGCCGGTCTCAGCTTCCAAACGTTTTTCCTCGGTGCATATAGTATCCCTGAGCCACTTGAGTGAAAGTCCCGCCCCCTGCGTGCAACTCATGACGGTCCACTTCCCAGGCACGCTCGCGCAAAGGCTGTGAACCCTGCCTTTGAGGTCTATGCGCACCTCGTCCGACACCGCATATATGACGGCAGAGGAGCCGATGGTCGTGAACGCCGTGCCCTCGGAAAAGACACCCGTTCCAATGGCCGCCGCAGCATTGTCAGCTGCACCACCGACTACGATTGCATCGGCATCGGCTCCTGTTTCCGCCGCCAAGGAAGGAAGAATTTTGCCCGTCACATCGGGCGACTCATATATATTCGCGAGCAGATTTTTGTCGATATTCAGCAAGCCCAAGAGTTCGTCCGACCAAGTCCTCGAGGATACGTCCATCAGCTGCATGCCCGAAGCGTCGCTCACCTCGGTCGCGTATTCGCCGGTCAGCTTGTATCTGATGTAGTCCTTGGGCAGGAGAATGTGCGCGCATTTCTCGTAAATTTCGGGCTCATTTTTGCGAACCCAGAGTATCTTTGCCGCCGTGAAACCGGTCATTGGCGCGTTCGCAGTAATTTCTATGATTTTCTGGCGACCCACGATGCGGTCCATGTCTTCTATCTCTGCTTCCGTTCTCTGGTCGCACCAGATGATGGAGGGTCTGAGGACTTCGCCGTCTTTGTCCGTCATGACGAGACCGTGCATCTGGCCTGACATGCCTATGGCTATGGGCGCAGACACATTTGCGTTTTCTCTCTTGGCGGCAGTAATCACAGCCTTTATGCCTGTCTTGACAGCTAAAAACCAATCCTCGGGATTTTGCTCCGCCCAGCCGTTGTGAGGCTGATACATAGGATATTCTTCCGTATACGACGCGAGTACACGCCCATTTTCGTCCGTGAGAATGGTCTTCGTGCCGGAGGTCCCGATGTCAATTCCGAGAATAGTCTTCATTATATTGCTCCTGTACACTGGATTGCTTCGCTACGCTCGCAATGACATCACTTAGTCATTGCGAGCACTGCGACTATGCACAGCACAGGCTCCGCGAAGCAATCCAGTCCTTTTTATCCGAATAGTACTTGATTTACTATGCTCTGTAGGCCTTCTTGGTTGCCTGACTCCGCCGGTGCCGGTGCACCCTTTTCCTCCGCGATAGCCGCGAGCTCTTCAAGCGTCGTTTCACCGCTTCTGATCTTTGCGCCTATACCTTCGCTAAATCCGGCATAGCGGTCAGCCACAAACTTATCGACGCGCCCGTCTTCAATAAGAGCGTCCGCCTTGATGAGGCCGAGTGCGAAGGCGTCCATGCCGAGGATAAAAGCCTTGAACATATCTTCATATGAAGTGCTCGGACGACGGTTCTTCGAGTCGAAGTTGAGTCCGCCATTTGTGAATCCGCCGCTCTTCAGTATCTCGTACATAGCGAACGTCGTGTCGTAGATATTGAAGGGGAATTCGTCCGTATCCCAACCGAGAAGCAAATCGCCCTGATTTGCATCGACGCTTCCGAGCATATCGTTTATCGCCGATATACGAAGGTCGTGCTGGAATGTGTGCCCCGCGAGCGTCGCGTGGTTCGCTTCGATGTTGAGCTTGAAATCCTTGTCGAGTCCATACTGTCTGAGGAAGCCAATCGAAGTGGCAGCGTCGAAATCATACTGGTGCTTCATCGGCTCTTTCGGCTTAGGCTCGATATAGAAATCTCCGTCAAAGCCGATCTTCCTACCGTAGTCAACTGCGAGGTGCATGAGCTTTGCGATATTCTCAATCTCAAACTTCACGTCCGTATTGAGAAGCGTTTCATAGCCTTCTCTGCCGCCCCAAAATGTGAACCCTGAGCCGCCGAGTTTGACCGCAAGCTCAAGCGACTTCTTCGTCTGTGCCGCCGCGAAAGCGAAAATCTCAGGCGAATTTGTCGAACCCGCGCCATTCATATAGCGGGGATTTGAGAACATATTTGAAGTATTCCAAAGGAGTTTCACGCCGCGTTCAGCCTGCTTTTCCTTAATGTGATCCGTGATTTCGTCGAGCCTTCTATTTGTTTCCTTGATGTCGTCCGCCTCGGGCACGATGTCCACATCATGGAAGGCGAAGTAATCGATACCGAGCTTGTCCATGAATTCAAAGCCTGCGTCAACCTTCGCGTGTGCGTGTGCCATCGTTCCTGGCTCAGCTCCGAAGCTCTTGTCCGCCGTGCCGGGGCCAAACATATCCTGACCTGTGGCGGAGAGATTGTGCCACCATGCCATTGCAAACTTGAGCTGTTCACGCATTGTCTTGCCGCGGACTACCTTGTCAGCATCGTAATACTTGAAAGAAAGCTCGCTCTTCCCCGCCGAGCCTTCAAATTCTATCTTAGGTATACCCTTAAAAATCTCTGCCATGTCAGTCTTCCTTCCTGCTTACTCTTCCGTTTTTGCTTTCTTTTGCTTCTCTTCCTCGTCTGAGCCGGTCCCCTTCATAAGTTTATCCGTCGAAAAATCCCGAAGGTCGGCCTTATCCATGCCCTTATCCGGACCCGTAGCCGCCGGAGCGGGAACACCTTCGTCTTTCTTCTTATTAAATAATCCGCCGAACAGACCCTTGCCGCCGCCACCGCGTCTCTTCTGTGAAGTAACATCGATGATGACCGCGAGCAGGAGCACCACGCCCTTGACTGCACGCTGCCAGTTTGCGTCTATTCCGAGTATGGACATGCCGTTGTTCAAAACGCCCATCAGGACAGCCCCGATGACCGTGCCGCCAACCGTGCCCGTGCCGCCGTATGCCGAAGCTCCGCCGATGAAGCAGGCACCGATAGCGTCGAGCTCATAGTTTGTGCCCGCTGCCGGCGATGCCGAATTGAAGCGAGCCACGCAGACCAAAGCCGCAACCGCGACCAAAAATCCCATATTCGTATACGCGAAGAACATAGACCTCTTCGTGTTTATTCCCGAGAAAATAGCGGCCTTCTCATTACTGCCCAATGCATAGAGGTGCCGGCCAGGAACGGTCTTCGATGTGAAATAGTTGTAGGCTAGGATTATTACTGCAAGCGTGATGAGCACGACCGGAATACCCTTGTTCTGGCCGAGCAAATTGAACGCCCAGACGAGAACTGCACAAATGACCACCAGCTTGATGACCTCCGCATAGAGAGGCGTAACGGGATAGCCCTTCTTCTGCTTGCGAATCCGAGAATAGAAGGAAATCACCACAATCACAGCGCAGAGGACAGCGGCGACTATCATCGTAACGGTCATCTGCGTCCCCTTGTCGGCTCCGCTGCCAGGCAGGAAACCGTTGAAAATCTTGACGTAATTTTCAGGGAACGGCGAGATTGTCATTCCGTTCAAGATGATGTAGGCGATGCCCCTGAAAGTGAGCATCCCCGCCAGGGTTACGATGAAAGGCGGTATCCTCATGTAAGCGATGAAGTAGGCCTGAAGTGCACCCATCGCCGTGCCGCAAAGCAGGCAAATCGCTATCGACAGATAGATGTTCAGATGCATGTCCACGATGAGCACACCGGCTATCGCGGAGACGAGGCAGACGCCGCTACCAACCGACAGGTCGATGTTGCCGCCGGTCAGTATGCAGAGTAGCATACCGGTCGCCAGTATCAGAACGTAACTGTTCTGCCCTATCAAATTTGAAATGTTCGACGGTGAGAAGAAATCTCCACTCCCCTTTGAAAGTATCAGAGCCTGAAAAATGATCATGACACCGACCAAGGCGATGAGCATGGTACTTTTCTTCAGGTCAAATGCCTTCAGTTGAGTCTTTTGTAACGGATTGTTGTCTTTTGACATCTTTAGCCTCCTTAATTCAACGTAGCACCAAGAATGCTTGCCATGATTCGTTCCTGAGTCGCCTCACCCTTCGCAAGCTCCGCTACAATGCTTCCCTCATTCATAACGTATATACGATCGCACATGCCGAGAAGTTCCGGCATCTCGCTTGATATCATCAATACTGATTTTCCCTGAGCCACGAGTTTGTTCATGAACTCGTATATCTCAAACTTCGCGCCGACGTCTATACCTCTTGTAGGCTCGTCGAGCATGAGGATGTCAGGTTCTGTAAACATCCATTTTGCCAGTAATACCTTCTGTTGATTTCCACCCGAAAGTCTACCGACATCCTGATCTATGCCGGACATTTTTACGCCGAGCATCTTGCTATATTCGTCTGCATAAAGACGCTCCGCCTCACTGTCAATCACAAGTTTGCTGCTCACCCTCGCCAAATCCGCAAGTGTGATATTTCTGCAAATCGTGTTGTCCAGTATGAGCCCGTTCGTCTTCCTGTCCTCTGTTACATACGCCACCTTATGGTCAATCGCAGTCTGGACATTCTTCAAATTCACCTTCTTGCCGTCGATGTAGGTCTCGCCCGATGCCGACTTTCCATAAAGCCGTCCAAAAACGCTCATCGCAAGCTCCGATCGGCCCGATCCCATCAGACCGCTGATACCAACGATTTCGCCTTTTCTGAGATTTATACTCACGTTCTTAATTACTTTTCTATCGACCAATGGGTGATAGACTTCCCAATTCTTGACCTCGAGACTGACCTCCCCGATATGACTTTCCCTCTTCGGAAATCTGTCGACGAGCTCTCTGCCGACCATGCTCTTGATGATGCGCTGCTCGTTTATCTCGCCCGCATCCCGCTCAAGCGTCTCTATCGTGTTGCCGTCCCGAAGGACCGTGATGTGGTTTGCAACCCTCTCAACCTCCGAAAGTTTGTGGGAGATAAGGATTGACGTCATGCCTTCCTCTTGGAACTTGAGTAATAAATCGAGTAATTTATCACTATCCTCTTCATTCAAAGATGCCGTAGGTTCATCAAGAATGAGTAATTTTACATTTTTTGAGATAGCCTTGGCGATTTCAACCAGTTGCTGTTTACCAACGCTGATGTCCATGATGAGCGCATACGAAGATTCGTCAAGTCCGATGGTCTTCATCAACTTTTCAGCATTGCTGTGGGTTTCGTCCCAGTCGATGGACACGCCTTTCTTTTGCTCGTTTCCAAGAAAGATATTTTCACCGATACTCATATGCGGAACCAAAGCGAGCTCCTGATGGATAATGACTATACCCTTCTTTTCGCTGTCATTTATCGTTGCAAATTCGCAAGTCTCACCGCCAAATACGATGTCGCCCTCGTAGGAGCCATGGGGATATACTCCGCTGAGAATGTTCATCAACGTGGATTTTCCCGCACCGTTTTCACCGACGATGGCGTGTATTTCGCCCTCTTGCACCTTCAGGTTGACATCTTTCAAGGCTGCCACACCCCCAAAGCGCTTCGTTATTCCTCTCATCTCGAGGAGATAATCACTCAATTTATTTCCCTCCAAAACACTACCCGTCATTGCGAGCGCAGCGTGGCAATCCAGCCTTTGCACCGTCATTGCGGCCCACGAGCCGCAATCCAGTCCTTATTTGCAATATGGATTGCGGCTCGTAGGCCGCAATGACGTTCAAGGGTGGGTGAACCAAAGCTCACCCACCTTCGCCTAATTCAAATTACGATTCGAGTTCTTCTTCTGTGTAGTAACCGCTGTCGATGAGCAGTTCCTTATAGTTGTTGATGTCGCCAAAGACTGGCTCGCAGAGGAATGACGGAATGATATTTTTGACGTCGTCTGACGGATCATTGTCATAAGTCTCTGTATCATTGATGTCCGGCTCGCTGCCCTGAAGGATAGCGTCAACCATCGTTACAACCTTCGATGCAAGAGTACGAGTATCCTTGAATACTGACATCGACTGGAGTCCCTTGATCATGTTCTTGACTGAAGTCACGTCGCAATCCTGACCTGTGAGGTACGGGAATTCGCCTTCTGAAAATCCTGCATTCAACAGAGCCTGTGTGATGCCCTGTGCAACAGAGTCATTGCTTGAAAGTACTGCATCAAGCTTCACGCCACCTGAAGGTGCATATCCAACTTTCGAGATGATGTTTTCCATTCTGGCCTGGCTCTTCTCAGAACTCCATCCCTCTATAGCAGCATTTGCCTGCTTCGTTTCACCCGACTGAACAACGAGTTTGCCACTGTCGATGTAGGGCTGAAGCTTGCTCATAGCACCACCGAAGAAGAAGTTGACATTGTTGTCCCCTGGGTCGCCCGTGAAGAGCTCGATGTTGAAAGGACCATCCTGATTTTCAAGGTCGAGCTGATCTACGATATACTGCCCCTGAAGTTCGCCAACAAGAGTGTTATCGAATGTTGCATAGTAAGAAACTGCATCACTGTTCATGATCAGTCTGTCATATGCGATAACAGGAACGCCTGCTTCCTTTGCCTGCTCTAAAGGTGTACTGAGTGAATCACCTTCGATAGCTGCGATAACGAGTACTTTGCAACCGCCTGAGATCATGTCTTCAAGCTGCTGAACCTGCTTCGGAACTTCATTGTCGCCTGCATACTGAAGATCAACTTCATAACCGGCTGCTTCGAGTTCCTTCTTCATGTTGTCGCCATCTTGGTTCCAACGCTGAAGAGATTTTGTCGGCATTGATACGCCAACCTTGATTTTGTCGCCATCGGATGCTGCTGCGCTGCCCTCATCGTCGGAGCCGCCGCCACATGCTGAGAGTGACAGTGAAAGTACCATAACTATGGCCAAACACACTAACAAAAACCTTTTCTTCATTTCCTTTTCCTCCTATACAATTCTACTTTTTCACTACTGCTAGAAATAACGGATGTATATATACGATAACTTTTCACCTTTCCTACGTGTGCGTTATCAAATATAACCTGTCATACTGTCATTGCGAGCGAAGCGTGGCAACCCACCATCACTGTCATTGCGGGCTCGACCCGCAATCCATACCTCACACCACAATCCAAGCAGCGTCCCGCGCCGCACTCTCTACCACCGCATGCACGAAGCGAACGCCCTCCGCCCCATCGTCTGCCGTCGGGAAATCCAAATCCTCCGCCGAAGGAGTTTCGCCGTTCTTCTTCTTGATAATGGTAGTAATGATATTTCCGTAAATGTTCGCGAACGCCTCATATATGCCTTCCGCGTGCCCCTCTGGAAGTCTGCTGAGCCTTCCTGCCGGCTCCGTGATATAGTTCCCGCCACTTGAAAGAATTTGCGGAGGCTGACCCTTGACCGTATACCTGAGTTCTCCCAAAGTCTCCTCACTCCATTCAATCGCACCTTCCGTGCCAAATACACGAATGAGAAATCCGTTCGACCTACCGGCGGCAACCTGCGAGCACCAGTAGCTCCCATTCACGCCGTTCTCATACTCGACGAGTATATTCGAATTCAAATCGAGGGCGTGTCCAAATCTGTTCGACGTGGCGAGCACCCTTTTGATCTTGAGTCCTGTAATGTAACGTACGTTTGCTTCAATATGCGTCCCGATGTCGCCGAGCGTATGTGCTATCCCTGCATACCTCGGGTCGGTTCTCCAAATCTCATCATTCACACCCGAAGAAGCGAGCCCGTCGAGCATTCCATCCTGTATATACTCCGCATTCACGGAAATGATTTCGCCAATCTTTCCCGCCGCAATCATCTCCTTAAAGGCCTTGACCATGACGTGTCCGGTATACGTGTATGTAACGCCAAAGACCAAGTTTTTCTCCTTCGCTATCCTTGCGAGTTCCTCCGCTTCGGAGACTTCAAATGTGAGGGGTTTGTCGCAGACGACGTTTATTCCGGCCTCAAGAAAGGCCTTCGAAATCTCAAAATGAGTGTTGTTCGGGGTTACGATACTGACAAAATCAATGCCGTCCTCGCGCGAAACTTCGCCCGCTATCATCTCTTTGTAATCAGAGTAAAGCCTATCCGGTGCTACGCCATAGACATCGCCGGTCTCCTCGTTTGCCTCCGCCTTCCGCGAAAAATTGCCTGCTACAAGCTCCGCTCTAGGATCGAGTGCAATACCCTTGCGGTGCCATTCACCGACCAATCCCGAAAGACTGCCGCCAACCATTCCATACCGAATTTTCTTACCCATAAAAACTACCTCCCTTACGAAATAGAATGTGGCAACATTACTCTATTCTCGGTGAAGTTCTGTACCTTCTTCGGCTTCTTGCCATTCACAAGAAAATCATACAAAATCTCAATCATCTCCGCGCCCTGATTGTAGGGGTGCTGCGTTACGATAGCCTGAATGCTACCCCGCGAAAGGAAGGTCCTCATCGGCGGAATATCGTCAACGACAACAATCTTGATATCCTTCGCCGCCTCGATGACAGCCTTCACGCCGCCCTCAGTTCCGGCCGCGCAGAAATAAATCAAATCCGGCTTCTTCTCCCTGATGAGCTTCCTAGTGGCAGTATACGAATTGATGTCGTCGTCATTGTTCTCGACCACGCCCACGACGTTGATCTTGACGCCGTCTTTCGTGCCGACGACCTCCTCGAAGCCCTGAATTCTCTCGTTGTGCCCGAGGATTTTGAACGAGCCCGTGACGATACCGACGTTGCCGCCCTTTGGAAGTATCAGCTTCGCAATGTCGCCGCTCACCCGTCCGCTATTGCTGTAATCGCAACCGACGAATGCAAATTTGTTCTTCAATGGAATGTCCTGATTGATAGTAACTATGGGAATGCTCGTGAGCTCCGAAAGCTCCTTTGATATCCCCTTCGTGTTCATTGGCGTGATGGCAAGGGCGGAGGGATTGGCCGCAATGACAGCTCTTATCGCCTTGAGTTGCTCCTCCTCGTTGTAACCCTTGATTTCCTTTATGTTGATCTCGAAGCCATACTTGCGATACTTTTCAGATGCCTCTGTAATGCCGCGCAGGACTTCTTCAAAAAATGGATTTCCGACGGAATTGAGAACGATGCCGACCACATGCCTCTTGTCGCCCTTCACGAGTGCCTTTGCAAAGGGATTTGACCTGTAGTTGTTGGCCTCGGCAATATCAAGAATGCGTTTCGCAATCTCAGGATTAACGCTTCCGCGATTGTGCAGCACCCTGTCAACGGTGCCTCGGGAAGTTCCGGCCAAATCAGCTATCTGCTTAATCGTAATCACTAATAAACCCTCAGTTCACAAGTATCCATTACTACTGACAAAATTGTGTAGGTGCACATGTGCACGTACACAGTACAATAAGATTAGACCTCAAAAGAAGCTTTGTCAATAATATTTTTGAATTTTGTGAAAAAAACTTTACATAGGGGACAGGTCCGCTGATTCCACCTCGTTTGCTATTATGGCAATATTATGGGATAATTTAGCCATATTAGAGGGAGGCCCATTATGCCAAAGATTATTCCTATCAAAGAACTCAAGGACACAGCAAGATTATCAGCAATGATTCGCGAAACAGCTGAGCCTATTTATGTCACCAAAAATGGATATGGAGAAATGGTAATTATGAATATTGAAACCTACGAAAATCAACTTTCTTTGCATGATCTATATAGCAAATTACAAGTTGCTGAACAGGACTTCGAATTGGGGAAAACAAAAGATGCGCATGAGAGCATAAGCGAAATGCGTGAAAAATATGAATTATAAGGTGATACAGTCAGAGCAAGCATCAAATGATCTTGACGAAATAATCGGCTATATTTCAACAAAACTATTCAACCGAACCGCCGCTGCAAATTTCCTAACCGAGCTTAGTCACCAATATTCAGTTATAGCATCTCAACCATACGCGTATCCTATTTCAAGGGACCCATATTTGGCGAGTAAGAAATATCGTTTTTTCACAGTCCTAAACTATATAGTATTCTACACAACCGCAGACAAGTTGAACGAAGTGCGTATTGCACGGATCCTCTATGCGCACCGCTCATACAATTCTCTGCTATAAACGAAAGGCTCCCGAGCCTGAAACGATAGGGGACAGGTCCGCTGTCCTGTTTTCTGGGAAAAAGTAAGACAGCGGACCTGTCCCCTACTTCCTCCCTCGTTGGGACAGAAACGGCCATTTACACCTCCACCTCGGGAAACCGACGATTTGCGTAGAAATACAGCCAAAAAACTACGCAAATTGCCACTTTCCCGAGCTCACCCCAAAAATGCCTCCGCCATAATCCAATCCGCACTGAAATTACACCTGAATCTATAAATAGTAAATCATAGATAATGAACTGTTGACATAATATATTATTTATGCTATAATTTTCCATAAGATGTTGACATTGTGTATTCAGTGTGTATAATAGTGGGGAGAGAAGATGAAGCGTAGGGACTTAATCAAGCGGCGCGGGCTTTAATTATCAATAGGAGAATAGAAATGAAAACAATATATCCGGTTATCATTACAGAAACGAAAGATCCCAAATTCACATATCTGGTTTACGTGCCTGATTTTGATGTACTTACACAAGGAGAGAATCTTGAAGACGCAATCTTTATGGCGGAAGATGTGATTTCGCTGGTTGGTGTGGACTACCAAGATGACGGAAAGGAGCTTCCTGTGCCATCAAAGCCCAAGGATATTGACATAGAAGCCGTATCTCCATGGCACGACGAGGATATCGTAAGCAACCCTGATGATATAGTAAGCGAAGTTATAGTATTCGTATCCGTTGACTTCGATGAATACAGAAAAATGCTGGACAATCGCTCAGTCCGGCGAAACGTCTCACTTCCCGCGTGGCTCAACAGAGCGGCAGAAACAGCGGGCGTCAATGTCTCCGCCATACTTCAATCCGCACTGAAAGCACACCTGAATCTAATCGAGTAGGAGGTAGCCCATTAATTGGGCTACCGACCTCTCACACCACCGTGCGTACCGTTCGGTACACGGCGGTTCAATAGCGTGAGTGCACTGCCTCGTATTTCTTGGATATGTT
>JAISKC010000077.1 GCA_031261345.1 Eubacteriales Family XIII. Incertae Sedis bacterium
CGTATGCCCCATTTAATGTTTTCACTTTTCGAGAAACTCTCCTCTTCAGCAGCCGCAGCTAAGATTTCATATGTTAATGCTGGTGTTGTCATAGTATTAATACCTCCTATTTCAAAGTAAATTCCAACGTTTATTGATTTCAAAAATCGAATTTGTTTTATTATTTCTAACGCATCGCGCCCAAATCTGCTTATGGATTTGACGATAATCAAATCTATTTTTCCTTTTTTGCAATTCCTTATCATTTCTTTATATCCATTCCTCTTTTCAACTCTGAGCCCCGAAGCCACATCTGAATAGACACCCGCGGATACCCACTCAGTATTTGAATTTATCAATTTTGTGTAGTATTCTGTTTGCATTTTTAAACTTGAAAGCTGCTCTTGACCATTTTTACTCACACGACAATAAGCAGCGACTTTCAACAATCGCTGATTACCTTTTTCCGTTGCAACATTATTTAGATAATGATATTTCTTCAACACTTTATAATGATTATATGAAGAATAAATAGAAAAGGATACACTTCAACAAAAATGTATCCTTTAACATGGAGGCGCCACTCGGATTTGAACCGGGGATAAAGGTTTTGCAGACCTCTGCCTTACCACTTGGCTATGGCGCCTCGTACTTGTCTTTTCTGTGAATCTTGGGCTTATCGGTCGACGACTCCTCCTTGTGTATGTCTATATACACTGCGTCGTCGCCCTCTCCCTCTGCGCCCAACCTTCGCAGAAAATCCTGCGTCCGAACTTCTTCTATACTGTTTGACAAAAAAAATACTGTGCTCGAACTTTTTGGCTAGGGCGGCAGGATTCGAACCTGCGCATGATGGAATCAGAATCCATTGCCTTACCACTTGGCGACGCCCCAACAACTTTGCTTTCTGAGGGATAACTTATGAGGTTTTGGGGTGGATAGTGGGGTTCGAACCCACGCATGCATGGACCACAACCATGTGTCTTAACCACTTGACTATACCCACCACACTTGTCTTTGAGAGACCTAACCCAATTCGCAAAGTGAATTGATGGTAGGTCCTCTGCGAGGACTACGTGGCTTTAGCCACAATGTAGTCTACCGCTTTGTGAATCTTGGGCTTATCGGTCAGCCACTCCTCCTCGTGTATTTTTATACACGTCGTCATCGCGTCTTCCCTCTGCACCCAACCTTCGCAAAAAATCCTGCGTCTGGATCTCTTGCAAATTTTAAAAATGGCGACCCGGAACGGGCTCGAACCGTCGACCTCCAGCGTGACAGGCTGGCATTCTAAACCAACTGAACTACCGGGCCACTTTTCACTTGTCTGCAAAAAACTTGGTAGCGGCGAGTGGAGTCGAACCACCGACCTTCCGGGTATGAACCGGACGCTCTAACCAACTAAGCTACACCGCCAAAAGCATTTGCAGAAAAAAACCTGCGATAAATATACTAACATTTTACTCTTCAAACTGTCAACCAAAAGTGAACAAATTCTAATTTGTATATTTTTTCAAATAATTACATATATTGGTTGACAATATATATCTGGCGTGATATCTTGTCATAAGGGTTATCGCACGGCGGTAATGTTCCACGTCCGTTACAACTATTTCGATAGTTTGGAGGTGGCGCGGGAGGACCTAACCCAATTTGTGAAGCAAAGTGATGGCAGGTCCCCTGCGAGGACTTCGCGGCTTTAGCCGCAATGAAGTCTACCGCTATGATTGTACTCGTAGTGCTGGATACATGTATCCAGAATATGCAAGTTATTGAAAACGTGGTTGGCTGGCTTTTAGTCAGATTCAATAAAACAGAACTGCCTCTATAACGGAGACAGTTCACAAATTTTTTTGTGGGGCATATCGCCGTTCAAAGTGCGATAACCCTTTTCTAACCTCAAGTATACACGATACAGAACACTATGCAAGTAAAATTTCGTATTTCCCTACGCCAGCACATCCACCCAACTTGCAAGTAACTCACGCTCGTCAGGATTGTCCTTAACCGACTGCGACGCCGCGACGATAGGTATCCACTTCTGAACCTGCTGCTTAGGTGTATCGGTTTTCAGGCAGTAAAGCTGGAGGTATTTCTCCGCACCCTTGCTATCACCGGCAAGCCAGAACAAAAGGAAAGTCCGAGCCGCATCCGCCGAAGTATTCCCCTGCGTCGCGTGCGACCAATCCAAAATATAAGCTGAGCCGTCCTTCTTGATGATGACATTGCTCGGATTGTAGTCCCCATGGCAGAGTTTCTCCGTCTTTGGAATGGAATCAAGCCGAGTATGCAGCTCGTAACGAGTGGTTGCGTCAAAATCAGAGGCACTGATCTTGCGATCCATCTTGTCCCTGAGAAGTCCGAGCTCGGGCGCGTCCTTCAGCCGCATTTCCATCTGAATATCCACGAACCTTTCAAGATATTTATTCTTCTGTTTCGGGTGCTCGTCGATAAGCTGTTGCAGGGTCTTCCCCTCGATGAACTGAGAGATGATAGCCCATTTCCCATCGACGACACTGACCTCAAGAACGGCGGGAATGTTCAAGCCGGTCTCCTCGACACGAGCCTGATTCATAGCTTCGCGCAGAACGTCGCCCTTGGAATAACCGGTCTCAAAGACCTTCACCACGCGGTCGCCGTCCCGATAAATCGTCTTGTTTTCCCTTTCGGCAAGCAAGCCATTTCCTTTATTATTACTCATAACGCACCTCCTTAAACGGTTTTATGTTCGCCGTAATAGGCGTTCAGATACATCTGTTTTATCTCAGAAATAAGCGGATAGCGCGGATTGGCGCCCGTGCACTGGTCGTCGAATGCCTGCTCTGACATCTCGTCGAGCCTGCTCAAGAAATCGGCCTCATCGACCCCATACCCCTGAATGGATTCCTTGATGCCGACCTTTGCCTTGAGCTTGTCGATTGCCCCTATAAGGTTTTCGAGCTTCTCCTTGTCGTTTTTCCCGCCGAGTCCCAGATAGTCAGCTATTTCCGCGTAGCGCGCGAGCGTGTGCGGGTGGTCATACTGCGAGAACGTCCCCATCTTTGTTGGCACGGAGGAGGAGTTGAACCTGAGCACCTCGTCTATCATGAGCGCGTTCGCCGTCCCGTGAGGCAGGTGGTGGAAGGCTCCGAGCTTGTGCGCCATCGAGTGGCAGACACCCAAAAATGCGTTTGCGAAGGCCATTCCAGCGAGTGAGGCGGCGTTCGCCATCTTCTCCCTTGCGGCTGGATCGTTTGCCCCCTTTGCGTAAGCGCGCGGCAGGTATTCGAAAATTATCTTGAGTGCTTTCAGGGCAAGTCCATCCGTGAAATCGGTCGCAAGCATTGAGGCGTAGGCTTCGAGCGCGTGAGTAACAGCGTCTATACCGGAGGCGGCTGTGAGTCCCTTGGGTGCGTCCATGTGAAGGTCCGCGTCCACTATCGCCATATTCGGCATGAGCTCATAGTCCGCGAGAGGATATTTCACTCCCGTGTTCTCGTCAGTAATGACAGCGAAGGGAGTAACCTCCGAGCCCGTGCCCGCCGATGTGGGAATGGCGATAAAGTAAGCCTTTTCTCCCATCTTCGGGAAGGTGTAGACGCGCTTTCTGATGTCGATGAACCGCATGGCCATATCCAAAAAGTCGGCTTCCGGATGCTCATACATCACCCACATTATCTTTGCCGCGTCCATAGCCGAGCCGCCGCCGAGCGCGATGATGGTGTCGGGTGCGAAGGTCGTCATCTGCGCCGCGCCCTTCTTTGCAGTTTCCAGCGTGGGGTCCGGAGCAACATCAAAAAATGTGCTGTGCTGAATTCCCATCTCGTCCAGTTTGTCCTCAATTCCTTTACTATAACCGTTATTATATAGGAAGGAATCGGTTACGATGAACGCCCTCTTCTTGCCCAAAACCTTCCCCAGCTCGTCCAAGGCGACCGGCAGGCAGCCCTTCTTGATGTATATTTTTTCAGGTGATCTGAACCAAAGCATATTTTCTCTCCTTTCGGCAACGGTCTTGATGTTGAGCAGGTGCTTCACGCCGACATTCTCAGAGACGCTGTTGCCGCCCCATGAACCGCACCCGAGTGTCAGAGACGGCGCCAGCTTGAAGTTGTATAGATCGCCAATGCCTCCGTGGGAGGAAGGTGTGTTTACGATAATTCTGCAGGTTTTCATACGCGAAGAGAATTCGTCGAGCTTCGCCTTTTCGGTGGCGGGGTTCAGGTAGACGGACGCCGTATGACCGTATCCGCCGTCTTCGATGAGCCGCTCGGCCTTGACCAACGCATCCGAGAAATCCGCAGCCTTGTATAGCGCGAGCACCGGCGAGAGTTTCTCATGCGCGAATTCCTCGTCCATCGAGTAATCACTCACTTCGCCGATGAGAATCTTCGCATCCTCCGGCACCTCTATTCCGGCAATCCGCGCGATATTGTAAGCGCTCTGCCCGACTATCCTTGCGTTGAGCGCGCCGTTGATGATGATAGTTCTGCGAACTGCGTCCGCCTCCTGTCTATTCAGGAAGTAACAACCGCGGTGAGAAAACTCCCGCTTCACCTTAGCGTAAATGCTGTCGAGCACTATGCATGACTGCTCAGAGGCACAAATCATACCGTTATCAAATGTCTTGGAATGAATGATGGAGTTGACCGCGAGCAGTATGTCCGCGCTGTCGTCAATGATGGCGGGCACATTGCCGGCACCGACGCCGATAGCAGGTTTGCCGCTCGAATACGCAGCCTTCACCATGCCAGGCCCGCCCGTAGCGAGTATCGCATCGGAAGATTTCATGATCTGGTGGCTGAGTTCGAGCGTCGGCTCGTCTATCCAGCCGATGATTCCTTCGGGAGCACCCGCTGCCACAGCCGCCTCGAGGACGATCTTCGCCGCGGCTATCGTGCTGTCCTTCGCTCTGGGATGTGGGCTGATAATGATGCCGTTTCTGGTCTTCAGGCAAATGAGTGTCTTGAAAATGGCGGTCGATGTTGGATTTGTGGTCGGAATGACGGCGGCGATGAGCCCGAGCGGCTCCGCGATTTTTTTGTATCCGTAAGCCTTGTCTTCTTCGATAACACCGCAGGTCTTCGTGTCTCTATACGCATTGTATATGTATTCCGATGCGTAATGATTTTTGATAACCTTGTCCTCTACGATGCCGGATTCGGTTTCGGAAGCGGCCATCTTTGCGAGCGGTATTCTCTGTTTGTTTGCAGCCATAGCGGCGGCGAGAAATATCTTATCGACCTGTTCTTGCGTGTAGGTGGCGAAAATCTTTTGAGCATTTCGCACGCGAGCGACCGCCGCGTGAAGTGCCTCCTCGTTGTCCACCACAGGGTAAACGTTTACGTGTTCCATAAATTACTCTCCTTCTCTATTCACTTATCTATTTTCATTCATACGAAAACTATCCATAAAGAAAATGTCAAACAATTTCAGCCAATCCCACTTAGTATATACCATTATCAGAATTTTTTGTATATTTTGCCGCATTTTATTGTGAAAGCCGAAAAAATTTTCGCAACAAAAAAGGCAGCTCACCGAGCCACCTTCTTCTACATGTCATTGCGGGCTCGACCCGCAATCTATTCTTAGTCTCTTTCCTTAGAACGAATCCTAGCAGACTTACCCGTGCGCTGTCTCATGTAGTTGAGCTTCGCCCTCCTGACATCACCATGCTTGACAACCTCAATCTTGTCAATCTTAGGTGAATTGATAGGGAATGTCTTCTCAACGCCAACGCCTGAGGCGATCCTTCTGACCGTAAACGTTCTGGAAACGCCGCCATTCTGAATCTTGAGGACGAAGCCTTCAAAAATCTGAATTCTCTCGCGGGCACCTTCCTTGATTTTGATGTGAACCTTGAGAGTGTCGCCAACACCGAATTCCGGTATGTCGGTCCTCAAATATTCTTCTGTGATTGAATTGATTAAATTACTCATCTTGTTATTTCCTTCCCAAACTCCCATAACGTTCTTGGCTCTTTTCTATTCTGCCCATTGCAGAGACCAGTGGAACGCACGCAATAACGATAAACACTTTACCAAAAAAGACAGCATCTTGTCAAGAAAAAACTCTATACATATAGTAGAGAAAAATGATAAACTATCAAATAATAACATGAAAGGATAAGCCATTGATAATTACAAGAGAAACGGACTATGCGCTTAGGATACTGCGAGCCCTGAAGGACGGCACGAAAAAAAGCCTTCCGACTATATGCGAGCGCGAGCACGTGCCAAAGCAATTCGGTTACAAGATATTGAAAAAACTCTCCACGGCGAATTTGGTGGAAATAAGGCGCGGCAAGGACGGCGGCTACATACTCACGGCCGATTTAGGGAAGCTGTCGATATATGACATCGTAGAGCTGATGGAGTCCGGCACGCCGGTAACAGCCTGCGTCAACGACGAATACACCTGCACCTACAGAAAAGAGCACAATGGCCACTGCCATTTTCACAACGCCATGCGGGAGCTTCAGGATAGCATTGACGAGAAGCTGAAATCAATTACATTACTGGATATGGTGAAATGATATGAAGAGAATCGGAGTACTTACAAGCGGCGGCGACGCACCTGGAATGAACGCCTGCATCAGGGCGGTGGTTCGCACGGGAATTTCTTTGGACATGGAGGTCTTCGGCATCAAACGCGGCTACGAAGGGCTGATGAGCGGCGAGCTTGAGCAGCTACAGAGCACCTCCGTCAGCGACATCATACAGCGCGGCGGCACCATACTAAAGACGGCAAGAAGCGAAAAGTTCATGACGCCGGGCGGTTTCGAAATGGCTCTCAACGTGATCAAAACCTACAGACTCGACGGCCTCGTGATCATCGGAGGCAACGGTTCTCTTACGGGCGCGATAACGCTTGCCGACGCCGGAGTGCCTGTCATCGGCCTGCCTGGCACGATTGACAACGACCTGCCTTTCACGGACGAGACGATCGGATTCACGACGGCGGTCAACACCGTCCTTTCGGCAATCAGCAACATCAGGGACACCTCGGACGCCCACGAGCGGACGACCGTCATCGAAGTCATGGGCCGTGAGTGCGGAGATATTGCCATCATGGCCGGCCTCACGGGTGGCGCGGAAATCATTCTCGTTCCCGAAGAGCCCCTAGACATTGACCGCGTCTGTCGCATCCTTTTGGACGGCAAAAATCGCGGCAAAAATTCTAGCATTATCATCAAGGCGGAAGGCGTCGATATCGCGTCTGTCAAACTCGACGAAGTGATCGAGGAGAGGACAGGCCTTGAGACCAAGGTAGTTATTCTCGGATATATCCAGCGTGGCGGCTCTCCTATTGCACGCGACAGAATGATAGCGTCGGCGATGGGAAATGAAGCCGTGAAGCTCCTGAACGACGGAAAGAAGAACAAGGCAATCGGCATTATCGGCGACAAAATCGCGGTTCACGATTTGAAAAGAGCCATGCAGATGGAGAAAAAACCGCTGACCGAACTACACGAACTGGCCTATACCTTGTCCAAATAGCGGGTGCTCTCACCGCCGAGTATATCGACGACCCGAACGAGAATGTCAGACTTTTTGACATTCTCTTTTATTGGAATCAAAATCTCCTGCGAAATATCCGCACCCGAAAGTATCAAATCAGGCGTGAACACCCGCGCGGGCTTTCCTCCGAAATCAAACTCAATCAGCAAGATGAACTGGAGCGGCTCATCCTTCACACCGGCGTTGAGTCTCTGCCTATCCATATCGTTGAACTGTGCCGTCTCCGCCTGAGAAAACTCATAGCTCTGGAGTGAAAACTTCAAAAGGTTCTGCCCCTCAAACCCATCGGATTTGTCGATGAAGGCCTTTGCGGTGAAGTTGTTTCTTCTGCTTGCCATATCCCATGGCCTTGTATTTTCCGAGGTGTTCATGAGCGTAAAATCATGCAGTCTTTGCTCATGCGTAGCAACTGCGAGCGGATTTTCATCAACGCTTAGCCATCTCCTACCCGTGTTCTCGCAAACCGCCGCAAGCGTTCCCGCCCCGCCGAATAGGTCAACGCAAAAGTCCCCCTGCTCCGTGCATGATTCTATTATCCGATTGAGCAAAGCTTCCGGCTTCTGAGTAGCGTATGAGACACGCTCGCCGGAAGTCCGACCGACCATAGGAATTTCCCAGACGTCCTTCATGTTCACCTGCGTATACCAACCGTGGTCGTCTCTATATTCCTTCACACCCTTGAAACGATAAGGCTTGAGCCCCCTGTTGTATGACTTTTCCTTCTGGGCAAAAAACTTGTATTTCTTTGGATTTTTCGCATAGAAGAGCAAATCGTCATGCTTATTCGAAAATCTTTTCTTTGATGAACCCCCACTTTTGTAGGTCCAAATGACCTCGTTGATGAAGTGCTCCGGTCCCCCGAAAACGATATCTAAGATGACCTTGGCATAATGCACGGCGTGCCTGTCGAGGTGAACCCACATCGCGCCCGTTTCTGCCATTACTTCACGCGCGGCGACAAAACTTGTAGCGAGCATCAAAAGATAGTCGTGAAAACCGGAAGCCCCCTGCCATCGATCGGAAAACGCCATTCTGTGAACGAGTGCCTTTTCCGCGCCTATAGAAAAACGAACGGGCGCATCGAGATCCGTCTTCGTATAATATGGAGGATCCATGTAGATAAGGTCAGCCGGTGCCTCCTCCTCCGCAGAAATTCGGGCGAAAAGCCACTTCGCGCAGGAAATATTGTCACCCTTGATAAGAAGACCTCTGTTGCCCTCGCCAACGACTGCCGCAGCCCGAACGTTTGCAGGTTTGGCGGCAAGCCACAGTTCCTCAGCTTCAGCGGCAATCTTAAGAAGGTCTACCATCAGAGCACATCCTTTCATTAATCGGCGAAGCAATATTATGATATAATTATAGCATTAAGGAGTGAAGGATATGACGCATTTTGAAAGAAAGTACAAGTTGGCTTTGTGCCAAATGCCGGTGAGTTACGACAAAGACGAAAACCTCGAAACCGCCTCGCGGTACGTTTCTGACGCTGCCGATGCAGGAGCAAAACTCATCTGCCTTCCCGAAATGTGGAATACTCCCTATGATTCGTCGAAGTTCAGAGAATTCTCCGAACCGGCCGACGGGCAAAGCGTGGAAGTCCTGAAGGACCTCGCGAAAAGAAATGAAATTTTTCTGGTCGGGGGCTCCATACCGGAGCTGGACGGTGAGGAGGTGTACAACACTTCCTTCATCTTTGACCCAACGGGGGCACAAATTGCGCGCCACAGGAAGGTCAATATGTTCGAGGTGAACATAGAGGGCGGCATACGCTTCCGCGAGGCCGACACCCTTTCAGCCGGCGATGGGCTGACCATCGTTGATACGGACTTTGGAAAGATTGGAGTTGCCATCTGCTTCGATGTCCGTTTTCCAGAAATGTTCGGTGAGATGAAGGAGGCCGGAGCCCATCTGATACTGCTCCCCGCCGCCTTCAACATGACCACTGGACCGGCTCACTGGGACCTTCTCATGCGAAGCCGCGCGATGGACAACCAGCTCTATTTCGCCGCCTGCAGTGCCGCAAGAGACACCAAATCCGCATACATTTCCTACGCCCATTCATGCATCGCCTCCCCTTGGGGCGAATACGCGGGCAGCATAGACTCACAGGCAGGCATAGTCTACAGCACCATAGACATAGATTACATAAATAAAATAAGGGCCGAATTACCCATTGGCAATCCGGCCCTTTGATTACTGGATCGAAACCTGTCTAACAACTGCCCGAGGGTGGCTGAATGATCGTGAAATCGCTGACATCTCCCGAAAAGTCCTCAATATCCGCACTGAGCGAAACGATGAATTGAATATCGTGCTGCTCGCTGATGACCTTCAGCCTCGCAAGAAATTCGGGAATATCCTCCGTGCTCACATCCGCATGCTTGAGAATACTGTCGATGAAAATCGCCTCAATGTCATGGTCGCTACTGATGATACCGTAGAGAAACCCGACATACTCATCGCTGTTCGTTATCTCCTCGTAATCCTCCATGCATACAACCCTTATATCGTGAACGAGGTCGTACATCAGCCTGTGATTTTTGTTGATGAAAACCACATGACCGTCAGATTTCGCCGCCCTGTCGTTTGCTTGATCAATCATTAGCTTCGTCTTGCCGGTGCCTTTGTGTCCAACGATCAAATTTACCATGTTGTACCCCCTTCAATAGGATTTACGAGAAATGTTTTTACTTATTTGAATTATACCATGGAGCCAAATGCGTTATCAATATGTTCCTTGCTGAATTTCGGAGTAATTAGACTCACGAGCGGCACGATAGCCACGGACACCGCCATTGCAGTAACACCGAACATCGGAGCCATGCCCTTTGCGGCTTCAAAGCCAACGTTTATGACATTGACGGTGAGGAGCACGCCGACGCAGACCGGTCCAGTAAGTAGACCTGCCCAAGCCCCCGCCTTAGTAATGAACCTTCCGTAAAGCCCCCAGATGAAAGGGCCGATGAATGAGCCTGCCACGACGCCCCAAGAGAAGCTCATGAGATTCACGATGAAACTGATATTCAATGAGGCAAAGATGAACGAAAGCACTATGAACACGAAGCAGAGAATTCTCATTATCAAGACCTGCCTCTTCTGTGAAAGCTCGGGCCTCGCGGTGTGAATGAGGTCAATGGTGACGGCCGACGAACTCGAGAGCACAAGCGAGCTGAGCGTAGACATCGAAGCCGACAGAAGCAAGAGCATTATCACACAAAGGATTATTATCGAGAACGTCCCGCTCGTAAGTGTCTTCATCAAAATCGACGGAATGACATCATCGAAGCCTCCCGCGAGGTCGGGACCGCCATCAGCATTGGGCTTGACAAAAAGGTGGCTGAGCGAACCGACAAGGTAGGCCCCGCAACCGATGAAGATAGCGAACACGGTCGAAATTATCGTAGCGCTCTTGATGCTCTTCTCGTCCTTGATGGCATAATATTTGTGAATCATCTGAGGCATGCCCCAGACGCCGAAGCTCGTGAGCGCAATATTGATGAAGAGCGTCTGCCTCATGGGGCCGCCGCTCATGTCAACCAGACTCGGGCTGATGTCCCTGAGGCGGGATACGGCCTCGCCCATGCCGCCGACCTCTGGCTGATTGATGAGAATTATGACCATCGCGGTGATGCCAAAGACCATGATGATACCCTGTATCAGGTCGTTCCACATAGTCGCCACATAGCCGCCGAGGACGAGATAAATAGCGGTCAGAACAGCCACGAGGAGCATACACATAGTCGGGGTCGCGCCCACGAAAATCGCGCTGAACAATGTGCCAAGGCCCTTGTAGACGCTCGCGGCATATGGCACGAGAAAGATGAAAATGATGATTGCCGCATACATCTTCATGCCGCTGCCCTGAAACCTCGCAAAGAAAAATTCAGGCATGGTCTTTGCGTTGAGCTTGTGGGTCATTCTTCTCGTCGGCTTGGCCAAAACGAGCCATGCAATCAGACAACCCAAAACCGCATTTCCGATACCTATGAGGATACTTCCCATTCCGATGAGCCAACCGAACATGCCGGCGTAACCGATGAAAATCACGGCTGAAAAATAAGATGTGCCGTATGAGAATGCCGACAGCCACGGGCCAACGCTCCTGCCTGCAAGAAAAAAGTCTTCAATCGTGGCGGTTTTCTTCGAAGCGACGACTCCGACCAAAACGCTCACGCACGTGAAGACAAGTATAGCGATTACAGCAAAAAGCTGAATCATAGTATTCACCTACCTTCCTACATAGGGCAAATCACTTGCCCAACCTACATATGGAGAGCCGTTTCATATCACCTCAGTGACAACTCTTCCAAGCTACGATAGGAAGTATATCACGCCGCAAACACCCCCCGCAATGTTTTCACACAAATTGTTGCCAATCCCTCAGCAGGAATTTTATTTTAATTAATTTTGAAAATAATGCTTGCTATTATTTTCTATCAATGGTATATTATACCATACAAGGGCGGAAGCACACCCTATCCGAGAGGAAACAGGTGAAGCTTATGAAAAACATTATATTGCAAGTTGCAACATCAATGATTCAAATTGCTATCGATTGTGTGAGATTGTACATCGTGTACTTAACACATAAGAAATAGCCGCTCATATAGAACGGCCATCTCTACAGACTCTAAATCTATAAGGGGTGTGCCGTCCTAACGAGACGACCGCCCTTGTAATACAAATTATATCAGCCAATCCGAAAATTGCAAGCAAATTTCTACTGTCATTGCGGGTCTTATGCACTGTCATTGCGAGCGAAGCGCGGCAATCCAGCCCTCGCCCTACGCGACCGCTGCATTGTCCTCCTCCTCTTGCTCCTCGTTGCCTTTTCTGAACTTATAAGCTATCAAAAGAGCTATATGGACGATGAAAGTAATACCTACAAAGACAGTCCAGTTGTTAATCCATACCATCGGCTGATTGAGATTGTCGAGAACAAGCCAAACGATAGGCGTCATAATACCAACGATGATAGTAAGCGTCTTCAGAATCTTTCCACGTCTACGCCTATCTTCCTCTTCCCTGTCCTCATCCAATCTCTCATCTTCATCGTCATCGTCCCTGCGCCGCATGAAAATTCCAACGACAAGCAACACAGAGACGACTACAGCCACAAGCGACATGAGCAAGCTGAGCAAACTCCAAGCACCCTTAGAAGCGAACCCACCCAAAGGTACATTTCCATTGAGCAAATCCAGAATCGGATTGCCCGTCTGATTTGCAAGCCGAACATCAACACTTTCCTTCGTGATAGTGGGCGCAGGTGCAGGAACTTCCGGCTCTATAGGCTCGGCAATATCCTCAACCACAGGTTCGGGATCGGGAGTAATGTCAACAGGTGGACGTGGCGGATCGACAATTGGCGGCTCTTCTTCTTCGCCACCACCACTGGGAATCTCGCTCCAAAGTGCGGTATAGGTAGCATTTCCCGTTACCTTAGTGGCGATGGTCTTGTCCCAACCATCAAACTGCCAACCGGCCTCGCCAGTAATTGTAGGTGCCGCAGGTGTATTGCCGCCGTAATGTAGACCGCCAGTAACCTGTTCAGCAAATGAGCCATGCGTGCCAGGGAGATACTTCACCGTATAGGCAATAGGTTTCCAAACAGCGGTATAGGTAGCGTTTCCTGTTACCTTAGAAGCGATGGTCTTGTCCCAGCCATCGAACTTCCAACCGGCCTCGCCACTGGCCTTTGGAGCTGCGGGTGTGAGGTCCGAGTAATGAAGGCCGCCAGTAATCTGTTCGGCAAAGGAGCCATGTGTGCCAGGCAAATACTTCACAGTATAGTTGATAGGTTTCCAGATGGCATACAGAGTGAGCGAATTGGGAAGCTTGCCAGAATTACCTGATGAATAGGAGCTATCAACGGGACCGGCTGATGTAGTTGCCCACCCAGAAAACGTGTATCCTATGCGAGAAAATCCATCGAGGTCGCTTCCGTTAGG
>JAISKC010000046.1 GCA_031261345.1 Eubacteriales Family XIII. Incertae Sedis bacterium
TTGCATAGTCTCTTGTACTTTTGATTCAATCTTTCGTAGCTCTGCCACAGAAAATCTGTGTCGGCTACTTTTGACTAAATCTCTACACTATGAAGTTTTCAAGGTGCTCTTGCTGCCTTATTTAAGGCCGCAATCGTTCCTCCCTTATCGGGCGGAACTTGATTATTATACGAGGTTTCTTCACACCGTGTCAACTACTATTTTGCTTATTCCTAAGAAAGTTTCGAAAAAGTATCGAAAATCAAAAATAGGGTACACGTAAATTTCCGTTGATTGTAAAACCCATTACTTTGATTCTCGAGTAAACAGCACAAATTCACGTAAAAATCGCAAAATCCTGTGAAAACACCCCGTTTACTCGATATTATCGCCGTATTTGAACCTCCTTTCTCGAGTAAACTGCAGAAATTCACACCCCGCCCCCCCATTCACCCCGTTCCATTCGGCATTTTCACCAAAAACAGGCCCCTTTTTTGTGAATTTCTCAAGCAAAACGGGAAACAGGGAGTGGAATGTATTTAAACAAAAAAGGAGGCTATGATGACACAATATAATATTACATTAGCCGAGTTTGCCTTCTTCTATAAGCAATCAGGGTGAGTAATGCCAAGAGTGACAGTCCGCCAAGTGTGAGTTGGAGAGCAATGGCATTGTCATCGCCGGTCTTTGCTGTGTCGCCTGTCTTAGGCGCATCTCCGCCATACAACGGCGCAATTGTGGGTGATTTTGGATTGCCTTCCCTTCTCACGACAATCGTTGCCACGCCTGCCGTGGACTTATCCCCTGCTGTGCTGTCGGCAAACCAAACTTGCATCTCGTGTGTGCCGTTCTCGAGTCTATCCGCAAATGCCGAAGGAAGCGTGACCGTTATGCTATCGTCCGTAGCGAGCAAGGAAAGGCTTTCTGCGTCTACACCGCCACTCGTGATGGTGCCCGCATTGGCTCCCGTCAAATCGGTAATAGATATTGACGTTTCACCACTTGAAGATGAAAGTACGTATTCCTTCTCATTGAACACAAACGTTGCCACGCCATCTTTTCCCTTTAAATCGCCCAAAAACTCAACGACCACATCCTCGCCAAATGATGTCAGTCCATCCTTACCACCAAGGCTCTTGTCGTGCGAATTCTTTATTACACTATGATCGGCAATCGTAACAGCACCGTATGGCACTACGATTTCCGTGCCTTGGGCAAGTAAACCATCACCGCTGTCAGTTACAATAACAGTAATTTTTCCCGCAGGTGTGACTTGCGTAGGTGTACCCGAAACTACACCGGTAGATGAATTAAGTGTAAGTCCATTTGGCAAAACGCTTCCGCTTTTCAAAACATACTTATAGCCGGGTGTACCGCCGCCGATATCAGAAGCAACATTTGTAGGAGCAATCGCAACATTGACTGTTGAGGCATCAATCGAGGCCGGACTTGCAGAAAATGTTTCGCACAATATCCAACCTGTAACGCCCTGAGCTGTCAGATAATCTTTAACAAAATTTGCGTATTGTGTAGCCGCAGCCTTCCTTGGGTAAAATACCACGCCATTATTCGGTATTTCAGAGAAAGCTAATGCAGCAAAGTTCGTCGGTATGCTGTCCCCGAATTTTATGGTTTTCAAATTGGAATTATTAAATGCAGCCGCGCCAACACTCAAGGCTTTGGTGGCTTTAGAAAAATCAACGTATGTAATACCCGTAGCACTAAAAGCATTGTCCCCAATCGTCTCTATCCCATTGGGGATAACAAGACCCGTCAGTTTTGAACAGCTACCAAACGCGCTATTACCAATTGATTTCACACTATCGGGAATTGTAAGGTCGCCTGTTAGACTTGAACAGTATGCAAAAGCAAGGTCTCCAATGGTCTCCACTCCCTCAGAAATCACAAGACCGGCTAGATTTGAACAGCCATTAAACGCACTCGTTCCAATTGATTTCACGCTGCTGGGAATTGTAAGCTTGCCCGTCAAACTTGAGCAGTAAGCAAATACATTATCTCCGATCTCCTTCACTCCCTTAGATAGAGCAAGACCGGTCAGGTCGGAACAATTAGCAAACGCACCGAAACCAAGCGTGTTCACGCTACCCGGAATGGTGAGTTTGCCTGTCAAGTCTGAACAGTTGGCGAACGCATTGACTCCAATCTCCTTCACTCCATTTGAGATCACAAGGCGCTCCAGATTTGAGCAGCTACCAAACGCACTTCCGCCAATCGATGTCACGCTACTGGGAATTGTAAGTTCAGTCAAACCCGAGCAGTATGCGAACGCAAATTCTCCAATCGTCTCCACGCCACCCAAATCCAGATTGGTCAGACTATTACAGGCAAAAAATGCATTATCAGAAATCGTATCCACATCTTCAGAGAATACAAGGCTAAGATTTGAGCAGTCACCAAACGCATTATTACCAATCGATGCCACATTACCTTTTATGAGAACATCAGATAAACTTGAACAGTTGGCGAACGCATTAGCTCCAATCTCATCCAAATCACCGGAGATCACAAGGCGTTCCAGATTTGAGCAGCTACCAAACGCACTTCCACCAATCGATGTCACGCTACTGGGGATTGTAAGTTCGGTCAAACCCGAGCAGTATGCGAACGCAAGGTCTCCAATCGTTTCCACGCCTTCGGAAATCACAAGATCGGTAATGCTATTACAGGCAAAAAATGCATTACTACAAATCGTATCCACATCTTCAGAGAATATAAGGCTAAGATTTGAGCAGTTACCAAACGCATTATTGCCAATCGATGCCACATTACCTTTTATGATGACATCGGATAAACCTACACAGTTTGCGAACGCATTAGCTCCAATCTCATCCAAATCACCAGAAATCACAAGGCTATCCAGATTTGAACAGCTGCCAAATGCACTCCCCCCAATTGATGTAACACTACCGGGGATTGTAAGATCGGTCAAACCTGAGCAGTAGGCAAATGCAAGGTATCCAATCGTCTCAACGCTACCCAAGTCCAGAGTATCAAGAGAAAAACAACTGCCAAACGCATCCGACCCAATCGTCATAAGGTTTGAAGCATTCGACAAATCAACGGAAGTAATGCTTGTATTCCAAAACGCAGCATTACCTATATTTGTAACATTGTAACCACCTGCAGTTGGTGGAACTGTCAACACTGTTCCCGAAAAGCTGGGGCCGAGCCCGACCAAAGCCACATCCGTGCCCCCGCTACCACCAAGATATGCGTAATTTAGATCGCCGACAGTAAAGTCACCGGTAGCTGCATACACTCGCTCAGGCGCATATGCCGTGAACAATGAAATACATAAAATAACAGAAATAAAGATTGAAAGAAATTTCTTATTGAAACTCAAATCTTTTATCATCGAATAGTCCTTCCCATAAATTGAGTTGTGTCTTTCCTATTAAATTCGATTATACGCAAAGAATTCAACTTCAGACACTCTTTACAAAAACTTTACACAATCTTTACACTTTCTCAAATTGCTATATCATTTCGCTATTTGCTATGATAGCCGAGTTTGCCTTATTCTATAAGCAATCAGGGCGAGTAATACCAATAGTGACAGTCCGCCAAGTGTGAGTTGGAGAGCAATGGTGTTGTCATCGCCTGTCTTAGGCGCATCTCCGCCATACAACGGCGCAATTGTGGGTGATTTGGGATTGCCTTCCCTTCTCACGACAATCGTTGCCACGCCTGCCGTGGACTTGTCTCCGGCGGTACTGTCGGCAAACCAAACCTGCATCTCGTGTGTGCCGTTCTCGAGTCTATCCGCAAATGCCGAAGGAAGCGTGACCGTTATGCTATCGTCCGTAGCGAGCAAGGAAAGGCTTTCTGCGTCTACACCCCCACTCGTGATGATGCCCGCATCGGCTCCCGTCAAATCGGTAATAGATATTGATGTTTCACCACTTGAAGATGAAAGTGCGTATTCCTTCTCATTGAACACAAACGTTGCCACACCATCTTTCCCCTTTAAGTCGCCCGAAAACTCAACGACTACATCCTCGCCAAATGCCGTCAGCCCATCCTTGCCACCGAAATTCTTATCGTGGGAATTGGAAATGATGTGATGGTCGACAATCGGGTCTGGACCATCGCCACCACCCGGACCTGCCTTAGTCACTGCACCGTATGGCACTTCGATTTCCGTGCTCTGGAAGAGTAAATCCTTACCGCTATCGGATATTTTAACAGTAATTTTCCCCGCAGGAGTAACTTGCATAGGTGTGCCCGAAACTACACCTGTAGATGAATTAAGCGTAAGCCCCTTTGGCAAAACGCTTCCACTTTTCAAAACATACTTATAGCCAGGTGTACCGCCACCAATATCAGAAGCAACATTTGTGGGAGCAATCGCAACATTGACTGTAGAGGCACCAATCGAAGCCGGAATTGCAGAAAATGTCTCGCACAATATCCAGCCTGTGACATCTATTTCTGTCAGATGATTGTCAACAAAATTCTGATATAAGACAGAGGCTGCCTTCCACGGATAAAACACCACGCCGTCATTTGGTATCCCATAAAAAGTATATGCATCAAAGATTGGTATATCGTTTCCAAGCTTTATAGTTTTGAGTGCGGAACTCTCGAATATGCCATCTTCGACATTGAGGGCTGAGGTGGTTTTTGAAAAATCAACAGACTTAATCTTCGTATTTTCAAACGCATATCCGCCAATCGAAGTCACACTACCGGGAATGACAAGGGCGCCTGTTAAACTTGAACATCCAGAAAACGCAAACTCAGCAATTGTCTCCACGCCATCTTCGATTTCAAGACTCTCAATGCCGGTTTCTCCAAACGCACGCACGTCAATCGTTTTCACACTACCGGGAATATCAAGGCGACCTGTTAAAGCTGAACAAGCAAAAAACGCATAGCCACCAATCGTCTCCACGCCATCTTCGATTTCAAGACTCTCAATGCCAGTTTCTGCAAACGCAAACTCGCCAATCGTCTTCACACTACCGGGAATAACAAGGGCGCCTGTTAAACTTGAACATTCAGAAAACGCAAACTCGCCAATCGAAGTCACACTACCGGGAATATCAAGGCGACCTGCTAAAGCTGAACAAGAAAAAAACGCATAGCTACCAATCGTCTCCACGCCATCTTCGATGACAAGACTCTCAATGCCAGTTGCGGTAAACGCCGAACCACCAATCGTTTTCACACTACTGGGAATAACAAGGGTGCCTGTTAAATTATAACACAACCCAAACGCATCCCCGCCAATCGAAGTCACACTACCGGGAATAACAAGGGTGCCTGTTAAACTTGAACATCCAAAAAACGCAAGGATACCAATCGTCTCCACGCCATCTTCGATGACAAGACCCTCAATGCCAGTTGCGGTAAACGCCGAATCGCCAATCGTTTTCACACTACCGGGAATAACAAGGGTGCCTGTTAAATTATTACACTCCTCAAACGCACCCTCGCCAATCGAAGTCACACTACCAGGAATAACAAGGGTGCCTGTTAAACTTGAACATCTAAAAAACGCATGATCAGCTATCTCCGTGACAGGATAAGTGCCGTAGTTGACAGAGTCTACTGTCCCACCACTAACATTCACCTCAGTCGGTATGGTCAAAGTTCCAACATATGAAGTAGGTCCGGTCACCACAGCGTAGCGATTCTCATCAGATATTGATGTACCGTAAATCGTGTAATCAACACCAGCATCAGTCCAAGTGCCGAGCAAATCAGCAGCATGAGCCTTTATCGGTGTATACGATATAAATAATGAAAGAAAGAGAATAACTGAAAGAAATATTGAAAGGAATTTATGCCGGAACGGATTTATGCTAAAAGAGCGCCCCCCCCAGAACAAATGTTCTCATGGGCTGGATGCTATCCATAGCCTGTGCCTTAAACTTGTTTAACATTGAATAATCCTCCTTAAATTGAATTGTGAGTTGACACACTATAAAGTAATTATACTAAAAAATAACGGGTTTTAACATCAAAATTCAAAAAAGTAAAATAAATCGCTAAAGTTTCGAAAAATAAAAAATAGGGTACACGTAAATTTCCGTTGATTGTAAAACCCATTACTTTGATTCTCGAGTAAACTGCACAAATTCACGCAAAAACCGCAAAATCATGTGAAAACACCCCGTTTACTCGATATTATCGCCGTATTTGAGCCTCCAATCTCGAGTAAACAGCACAAATTCACACCCAATTCCCCCATTCACCCCGTTTCATTCGGTATTTTCATCAAAAACAGGCCCCTTTTTTGTGAATTTCGCAAACAAAACGGGAAACAGGGAGTTGTCACCAAAAAACCACCCCGATTGAGGCGGTTTTGGTGTTTTTCAACTCTGAACTTGATTAAGTCCCTAAAATGGTGTAAAGAAGATAAATAATAAAAGTGTCAGCCTCCTTGATGTAGAATGCATTTGTGGAATGTGTTTAAACAAAAAAAGGAGGCTATGATGACACAATATAATATTAAATTAGCCGAGTTTGTCTTCTTCTATAAGCAATCAGGGCGAGTAATACCAATAGTGACAATCCGCCAAGTGTGAGTTGGAGAGCAATGGCATTGGCATCGCCTGTCTTAGGCGCATCTCCGCCACAGAAACCCTTTGACTACGGCAGAACCGATGTAACCAATGCCGCCTGTGATAAATACACGCATAATTATTCTCCTTGTTTATAAAATCAGCGATTATTAAGTTATGATGATGTTGATATTTTTACAAATCCATTTTTGTAATCAGCCCAAAAGCGCGGTTTTCCAAAAAGTTTTGGTGAATTATCCGGTAATTCTAAAATATTTCTTAACCAAACTTCAAACATTGGGAAAACGGAATTATATAGTTCAAATCTCGCGGACTTGACCTCATTTTTCAGTAACGCACCCGCACGCACGTACAGGCGGTTATAAGGACAATTTTTATTGGGAAACCAAAAGAAAACTTCAAAAATATTTCCTAATTCTTGCGATGTCTGGTAATGCAAGTCTGTATGAATTATGAAATTTTTGTTTTTCAACAACTCATCAAGTTTGCTTGATTGCAAGACGTAAGCATAATCCTTGGAAATTTTAGGTTTCGAAATTGAATTTATTGCTTCCATATAACTACCTCAGTAATGATGTATAATTTCAAGGCGGCTTGATAAAATAAACACGGCTATTTCATGGAATAAGACAAACATATTACAGGCTACTTCACTTTCCAGCCGTGAATAGATTGTCCATTCTCGAGAATGGCATCCATATCCAGAAAAGCGTTTGATATAGATTCCTGATGATAAATAAAATACATCTCATTTACATACTCCAATAGACCGCCTTCCTTGAAATTGTCGTAGACAGTTTTGGGAGACAGGCCCTTTTGTATTGCGTAATTATTTAACAGGAACACAAAGAACTGCATTTCTTTTGACAAATTAAACTTGTACATTTACGCATCCCCCCTCAAATATGCTGAATCGAGTGGATTACCGGTTTTCGCCTCCACGTCGAAAATATCACAAATTGCCAAAGGCGAAAGGTGCCAAATCTTATTTTCCTCGTCAATAAGCAGGTCATATGTTTTGGAGTGTAGGAATTTCTCCAAAGCAGCAAACTCATCAAGTTGAAATTTTGCAACGATATGTTCTACCACGGCTTCAGTAATAAATGTCAATGTATCAGCCGGCACTTGATTCATAATCATCACACTTCCTCTGATGAAATAAATTTCAACTTGCGAATTGCCACAGGTGTTACAAATGCATATTGATCAACCAATTTTTGCGCTTTTATATCCCTTGCTCTGGTTGCTTTAATTATTTTGGGTTTTGTAACAGTGACGACGCCACCGTGGTACAATATCATTATTCCACCATATTTGTTCAATTTGGATTTCACTAACGTATCGAATTTACATATATTATATATCAAATAGTAAATTATTGTGCAGATTTCGCAAAAATGCCCTTTCTATGCGGCCTTCTTGGCTCGCTCCCTGAGTTGCCCCACCTTCGTCAGTATGAAATATGACAGGACGGTGTTGACGGGGAGCATGATGGCGTTCAGGAATATCCGCCGCACGAAAAGTGCCTCGAAGGTGCCAAAGCCCATCAGGGTTTCACAGGCCGTCGTGAACAGGAGATTTATTACCAGAGTATTGAAAAGCATGCAGATGATAATGCGAACGAGGCTTGGCTTCGCATGGTAGAGAATGAAACCGAAGACGATAGCCTGAATTAGCCAGCTGAGCGTATAGCCCCAGAAAAATGCCCCGCCGTAGAAGAGTATCGTCCCGAGCACATCGCCCATTACTGCAATTGCCCCGCCAAAAATCGGGCCGAAGAACATCGCGGCTATAGCCACCACGAGGAAACCGAAACGAATCTCAATTACTCCGGGAACGATGATGATATTTCCCACATACGGAGCGTATGAAACGGCGTAGATGGCTATGAGCATAGCCCCGAGCGTGATTGACTTGACATTTTTGAATTCCTTGAAAGAAGACGTACAGATAGAAATAAGATAATTCATGATTGTTACCACCTTTCTGTAGTACAACAAATGTGCTACAAAGGCGGAATATCGATTCCAAAAGATTGTAGCAGCGGATGCGGGTATGGTATCGCGGTATTCCTTCGTCCGGCGGCAACATCCCGTCCACCGGCACTACAAAGAAGCAAAGGCGCTTCTTAACGCACCATCCCTAAACAGCTACAAAGAGCATATCATGGGCGCAGTAACTATTCAACTACTTCGTACATATCCGCGGCGTCTTCCTTGCGAACGTGTTCGTTCAGCGCTTTGACCCTGACAGTAACTTCGGAAGTCCCGAAGGCTATAGTGATGATGTCGCCCTCCTTCACATCGGCTCCGGCCTTGGCTATCCTGCCGTTGATGACTATGCGCGACTTGTCCGCCGCCTCTTTCGCCACCGTCCGCCGCTTGATGAGCCGCGACACCTTCAAAAATTTATCTATTCTCATCGTTTCACCATTCCCATCATTAGACATTGCACAAACGAAACGTCCCCTTGTGTAATCCCATCAAAAAGGGCGACCGAAGCCGCCCAATCAATTCCGTATCAATACAAGAATACAATTACTTCTTGTTTACTGCATCCTTGAGAGCTTTGCCAGCCTTGAAAACAGGTGCTGTTGCTGCAGGGATATCAATTGTTTCGCCGGGCTTCCTTGGGTTTCTGCCGGTTCTTGCCTTGCGTTCTCTGGTCTCAAATGTACCAAAACCTATAAGCTGTACCTTCTCACCCTTTACGAGTGCTTCTTCAACGCTTGAAGTGAAAGCCTTGACGGCTGCCTTTGCGTCCTTTGTTGTAAGACCTGTTTTGGCTACGACTTCTGCGATTAATTCATCTCTTTTCACGAGTTACCTCCCTTTTACAATTGCACCTTCTGTACACATCTTTAACTTCTATTCATTTTGCCATTTTTACGCGGCATTGTCAACAATAGTCGGCGATAAAATCCATAAAGCATCTCACCTTTCGGTAATAATTTCAGTTCTTCTCCCTTTATCGACCGCGTTACGAACAACATTACCACATAAATTACTCCGGCGGCACAGATGGACAAAATAGTTGCGAGCACACTGCCGATGAGCGGCGTTACGATCCAATACAGCCCACGGGCGACAAGGCCCATCACAGAAACGGCAATGAGCGGCCGCAGGAAGGTCTTCTTTGCATCAAATTTCGTGCCCGTATAGGTCTTCACTGCACGATAATTCAGAATTGTGGCGACTATGTATGCCGACACCGTGCCGATGGCCGCGCCCTTCACGTTCACTATAGGTATGCCTGTGAGCGTCCACGTGAGCACCACCTTCACCAAGGCACCTATAGCGATATTCACGACGGGTATCATCTGTTTCCCCACGCCCTGCAAAACGGCAGAAAGCGTGTCGATAGAGGCGAGGAAAACTATGCCCACCGCGAGTATGGTCATGCACGAAGCTGCCCCCACCGCGTCGACCGGCTGGTTCGGATAGAGCAGGAGCATGATCGGCTCCGACAGCACCCCTATTCCGACCGAGCAAGGCAGGCCTATTATCATCGCAAATCTCATGCCGAGCGACACGTTGTAATGTAGGAAATCGTGATCCCTCGCCTTGAACGCCCGTACGACCGTCGGCACCATGCTCACCGCAATCGCCTGAGTCAACACCTTAGGCATATTTATGAGCGGTCCCGCGAAGCCCGTGAGCTGTCCGTAGAGGCTTCTGACGGAGTGAGCGTCAAATCCCGACGCGGACAGTCTATCCGTTACTATCAGGAGGTCGATCATGCTCATGACGGGCATGATGGCTACGCCTATGGTGATAGGCACCGCGATGTATAGAAGCTGCTTGATAATTTTTCGGGCGCTTTCCTTGTGCTCTCTGCTCTTCCTTGCCTCTTCTCTCTTTTCCCTATAGGACTTAGAGGCCTTGAACTTGGTATACAGAATGATCATGGTGACAAGACCGAACAGAGCACCCGCGGTAGCCCCAAAAGTAGCTCCAGCCGCCGCATATTCCCTGCCCATGGCATTCAATAGGATATGAGCGAGAGCCAACCCACAAATGACCCTGAAAAGCTGCTCAACTATCTGAGAAACAGCCGTCGGCTTCATGTTTTGCATACCTTGGAAGTAGCCTCTGAACGTCCCCATGATAGGCACAAAGAACAGGGCCGGCGCTATAGCCATCATGGCGTAGTAGGAGCCATTCAGCTTTTTGATATGGCTCGAAAATGTATCTGCGCCGAGTAGCAAAGCCCCAGAAAGCACAATGCCGACGATGATCATGACGACCATCGAAACCTTGAAGACCCTGTTCGCCGCGCCTTCGTTGTCAGCCGCTATTCGTTCTGAAACCATGCGTGAAATCGCAACGGGGATACCCGCGGTTCCGATCGTGAGAAGAAGCTGGTAGATGGGATAGGCTCCGTTGTAATACGCCATTCCCTCAGCCCCAATCCAGTTTGCGAGCGGTATCCGAAAACAAGCCCCGAGTATCTTCGTGATTGCACCGGCGACACTCAGTATCACCGCGCCATACATGAATGTCTTTTTAGCTTGCTGCATCTAATTCTCCGAGAATACGCCTCGTGGATTTCGCCGCTTCAAAAATCGCCTTTTCTATGTCAATGCTGGTATATTCGCCATTATCATATAGGATTTCGCCATCGGAAACGGTCATGAGAATGTCGCCCTGCCCCGCGCTGAACACGATATTGTTCTTCATATTGTGAATGGGATTCATGCCTGGTGAGCTTATGTCAAGAACTATCAAATCCGCCTTGCCGCCAACTTCAACGTAGCCGCAATCGGGACGTCCTTGGCTGACAAATCCGGCACGCGTGGCCGCATACAGAGCCTCCCTCGGTGCAATCAGGGTCGGGTCTTTATACCTTTCCTTCGTCAATATGGAAAACAGCTTGATTTCCTCGAGTAATGAAAGGCTGTTGTTGCTCGCAGCTCCGTCCGTGCCGAGCGCTATGTCCACGCCGACCGAAAGCAGCATAGGAGCGTCCATCACGCCGCTTGCGAGCTTCAAATTGCTGACGGGGCAAGTCGCCGCAATCACGCCCTTTTCGCTCATTATCCTCGCGTCGTTCTCAGAGATCCAGACGCAGTGTGCTGCCGTTCCGCCGTGCTCGAAAAGCCCAAGTGAATCGAGATACTCTATCGGCGTGGCTCCGCCGTGCCTCGATTTGCACTCCTCGTGCTCGGCTTTGGTTTCGGAAATATGTACGTGCACAGGCGACTCGAATTCTCCCGCCATTTCGGAAAGAGCTCTGACCAACCTCTCGTTTGAGGTGTATTCTGCATGCAGGCTCATATCCACCCTTATGCGCCCATCAGATGTGTCATGGAAGGCCTCGTAGAGTCCTCTCGCTTCCCTGTAGGACGGATAGCTTCCGATGTCGTCGCCTTCATTAGGAGCTCCGGCAAAGGCTCTGGAGACGTTCAACTTGCACCTCGCGTCATTGGCCGCCCGTATCATATCTTCGCAAAAATAATACATATCAGTCGTGGATACGATACCGTTCCGAAGCGACTCCGCCATCGCAAGAAGTGTGCCATTATATACGTCCTCACCCGTGAGATGCGACTCAAACGGGAATATTTTCTTCGTAAGCCAGTCCTGAAGCACCATATTTTCGCCGTAGCCTCTGAGCAGTGTCATGGGCGAATGTGCGTGCGCGTTGACAAAAGCCGGCATGAGCAGTTTGCCCTTGCCGTCTATCTCACGTCCGCTATACTCGGGAGGTTTGACGCCCTCTATATAGGTGATAGCCTTATCACAGGCGACAAATTGATTTTCAAGCACATCAAAGTCTTTGGTGAGCACTGCAATATTCTTAAATAACATGACTAACTCCTATTATCTAAGCTAACTCTGAAAGAAATTAGCAGTTTCCTCGAGAAGAGTCTCCATTTCGTCCGATGTGCCTATAGTAATTCTCAGGTAATTGTCTATCCTCGGTTTGTCGAAATAACGAACCAGTATATTTTTCATGCGCAGGTAATTGAACAGCACCTTCGCCTCCACCCTTTCGTGAGTAATGAAGATGAAATTTGTGGAACTTGGCAGGACCTTAAATCCCAATCCCTTTAGCTGTTCCGCGGTCTTTTCCCGAACTTCCCTGATTTTCGCAATGCTCATTCGGAAATAATCTTCACTTTCAATCGCCGCCATACCCGCCGCAATAGTGATGCTATCGACAGGATATGAATTGAAAGAGTCCTTGACGGAGATGAGCGTTTTGATCAAAAGGTCGGAGCCTATAGCGTAGCCAAGCCTCAGCCCTGCGAGAGATCTCGATTTTGAGAAGGACCTGACGACCAGAAGGTTGTCGTATTCATGCACGAGTTCACCCGCTGAAAATCCACCGAAAGCCGCATAGGCCTCGTCTATTATCACCACGGAATCCTCGTTGTTCTTCAGGATTTCCTCAATGAACTCACGCCCTTCACCTATGCTCGTCGGCGCATTCGGATTTGCAATGACAACGCCGCCGTTCTCCTTCGCGTAGTCTTCTGGCACAATCCTGAAAGATTCATCCAAAGGAACGGTTTCAAAATCTATGCCGAAAAACTTTGCCCATATAGGGTAGAAGGAATAGGAAATGTCCGGAAACAGTATCGGCTTATTCTTGCCAAAACAGGCCTTGAACGCCAACGCAAGCACATCGTCCGAACCGTTTCCTATGAAGATATTGCTATCGTTGAAACCGTATATATCCGCGAGAGTTTTCCTCAGAGGACTACCGTCACCTTTCGGGTAGAACCTGAGGGCTCTCGCGTCAAACTCCACTATCGCCTGAAGCACCTCGGGTGCAGGCGGAAATGGATTTTCATTTGAGTTCAGCTTAATCAGCCCCATTATCTCGGGTTGTTCACCGGAGACATAGACCTCGCCGTCATAGAGGCCTTCCTGCCAACTACAGCTACTACTCTCGATACTCATTATTTGTCGGCTGAGCCCGTTTCAACTTGCTTAGCTATGGGCAAATTGGTCTCTTTGTCAACTTCAATGCTCTTTGCATATTCGATTTTGACTTCTTTTCTGAGCTTGGGATACTCTTCGGTAACCTTCTCCTGCTCAAGCGTGCTCTTGATTTCGTCTTTGACATCATCGAGAGGCTTTTCGCCCGGAGGAAGAATAGCAACCAACTTGATGATATGGAAACCATAATCAGATTCGACCAATTCGGAGATGGCACCCTCTTCAGCGAGCGCGAATACCGCGTCCTCGAAAGGCTTCACCATCGATCCGTCCTGCTTCACAGCACCGACATCGCCGCCGTTTGCCGCACTGCCCGTATCCTTGCTGTTTTCTGTTGCGAGCGTTGCGAAATCTTCACCGGCAAGAACCTTTGCCCTGATTTCTTCAGCCGCCGCCCTGTCTGCATCCGAGTGAGTTTCATCACCGATCAGAATGTGGCTGACCTGACGCTCTTCGACTTCTCTCGTATACTGAGCTTTGTTTTTTTCGTAATAGGCCTTGATTTCCTTGTCGGTAACAGGATTTTTCTCCGCGATTTCTGCCCTGTATGCCGTGTCGTATTTCTCTGCCGTCAAGTATGAAACGAGAAGTTCCTTCGTGATATGCAGCTTTTCGACATCGACGCTGCTACCCTGTTCCTTGAGCGAATTCAGCATCGTATCTGCCTGCTCATCGATCGACTTTTCATCTTCCTCAGTAACGACGGTCTTCTTTTCCTTTTCGAAGTGTGATTTCATAGCCTGAACGTCGATGAAGAATATGAGCATACTGTTGTTGATCTGTGCTTTTGTACCTTCGTCGAGCTCTTCATAATTCATTGAGCTCATGAGGGCCAATAATGCCGAAAGTCCTTCGACATCCTTTTGATATATCTTTTGTCCGTCTACCGTTGCGAGAACATCTCCCCCGCTGTTACATGCACTGAACGAGAAAACCATCACGAGGCACAATAGAACAGCGACTATTCTTTTCATTTTCATAAAATATTCCTTTCAATTACTATAAGAGCAGATTGCCCAATTAAACCAAATTAATTACAATTAGTACCGATTATAGCACAAACACCTTAAGTAAATCTATAATTTCGGCAAGAGAATCTCGAACATCTTTCCCATCTGTGGAAAGCGTGAGCCGCGGCTCTCCCGTGAGGACGACCTCGAGTTTGTCCCGCGCCATGGAAGACGCCTCGTATATCATCTTGGGATTCACGGCGTTCATGTCTCTGAACACGAAGTAGGCCTGCCCCTTTTCCATTCCCACAATAGAAAATCCCGTCTTCTCAGAGAGCTGCCGAATGAGACTTATATCGATGAGATTCAGGAGCTCGCCTGGAATTCTGCCAAACCTATCGCCAAGCTCAGCTATGATAGCCTGTTTCTGAGCGTCGCCGCGGACTCCGGCTATCCTCTTATACACCTGAAGTTTCACAATCTCGTCATCGATATATCCCCGAGGAACGACGGCGGGAATGTCAAATTCCAATTCAACCTCGTGAACGTTTTGCTTCTCGACATCAGGATTGTCCGTGAGTTCCCTGACGGCCTCGTCCATCATTCTACAGTATAGCTCATAGCCCACGGCGGTCATGTGACCCGACTGCTTGATACCCAAGAGATTTCCGGCGCCTCTTATCTCAAGATCCTTCATCGCAATCTTGAAGCCCGAGCCGAATTCCGTCCATTCCTTTATCGTAGCGAGTCTCTTTTCGGCCGTTTCGCTGAGGATTTTGTCCTTCCGGTAAAGAAGGTAAGCGAAGGCGATGCGATTTGACCTGCCGACCCGCCCCCGTATCTGGTATAGCTGCGTGAGCCCGAGCTTGTCAGCATCGAGTATAAGCACGGTATTCACGTTCGGGAAGTCCAGCCCCGACTCTATTATCGTAGTTGACAAAAGCACATCGTATTCACCGTCCGCCCAATCCATCATTATTTCGTCCAAATATTTCTCGTTCATCTGCCCGTGGCAGACCGCCAGCCTGATGTCCGGAAGCAGCGCCCGTACCTTCTCCGAAATCTCATCTATGCCGTGAATCCGGTTGTAGACCACATAGACCTGCCCGCCCCTGTCGAGCTCGCGCCTGATACTCTCGGAAATGACCTCGTCCTTTTCCTCGGAAACGTACGTCCTGATCGGATGCCGTTCCTCCGGCGGTTCATTCAGAAGTTCAAGATCCCTTATACCCAGTAATGCCATGTTGAGTGTCCGAGGTATCGGGGTGGCGGTGAGTGTGAGAATATCCACGCCAGCCTCAAGCGACCGAATTTTCTCCTTGTGCCTCACCCCAAAGCGTTGCTCCTCATCTATCACGAGCAGCCCGAGAGCCTTAAATTTCACCTTGTCGGAAAGTAGCTTGTGTGTCCCTATGACGATGTCTATCTCACCTGAAGCAAGCCCCTCATAAATTTTCTTCTGCTCCGCCGCACTCTGAAACCTAGATAATACGGCGACGTTTTGCGGGAAATCCTTAAATCTGTCAGCGAACGTCTTTCCGTGCTGTGCGGCAAGTATAGTGGTAGGCACGAGGATAGCCGCCTGCTTGCTATCGACGGTACACTTGAATACAGCCCTGAGCGCGACCTCAGTCTTGCCGTATCCCACATCTCCGCAGATGAGCATATCCATGGGGTAGGAGCGTTCCATAGCCTCCTTCACAGCCGCAAAACACCGATACTGATCGTCCGTCGGCTCATAGGGAAATCCATCCTCAAAATCCTTCTGCCAAGGCGCATCCTCTGAAAACGCAAACCCATTCGACAACTTTCTCTTCGCGGCGAGCTCGATCAAATCCTTGGCATAAAGCTCAATCTCAAGCCGAACCTTTTCCTTGGTACGAGTCCATTCATCGACTCCGAGCCGACTGACGCGAGGCTTCTTTTCACCGCTACCGATATACTTCTGAACAAACGACATCTGCTCAACGGGGATATAGAGCACATCCTTTCCCGTATAAGCAATAGTGAGGTAGTCGCGCAAATTGCCGCTGACCTCAACCTGCCTAATCCCCTTATATATCCCGATACCATGCTTGTCGTGGACGACGTAATCCCCGGGATTGATGTCGGAAAAAGCCTCGATGTTCTCCGCATTCTTAATCTTCCGCCGACTCTTCTTAGCCTGCCGAAAAATATCCCCATCCCAAAGAAAGACCCGCGACCCGTCATTGCGAGCGGAGCGCGGACCTGTGCTGGGCGTGCACCTGCACGCACCAGTAAATCCACTTTCAATCTCAATCCCCGAAGAAATCTCCCCAAGCCGAAGCGAAACCTTCCCATCAAGTCCTTCCTCCACAAGAAAACCGGCCAACCGATCAAGCCGCTCGCGCGTCCCGCAGGCGATCTCAACAAGAAAAGACTTGCGAATATAATTTTTGATCTCGGCAGAAAGCAAATCAAGCTGTCCATAAAGAGCAGCAGGATGCTTCAACTTATAATTCTTAACCGTATGCTCAAAGGAAGAAAAAACGTCAGGCAACCGAACGTTGTCCGTATAAACGGTAGCACCTTTCCTATCAACTTTCCGAAAGAACCGCTCAAGCGAATCCATCCCAGGAAAGCCATCAAACTCATCCTTAGAGACCTCCCCCTCCTCAAGCAATTTAGAAAAATCAGAAACAGCCTCCTCCTCCCGAAGCTCAACAACAGAAACCATCCGAACAGGATCAACCAAAAACACCCCATCCCCAGCATTGAGGTAATCAACGAGAGTGGGGGGCTGGGCGGCCGCATGCCTCCCGCAATGGCAGTGCCTCTCCG